>CALCVR010000322.1 GCA_937905915.1 uncultured Eubacteriaceae bacterium | reverse complement strand
CGGAAAGTCGCCTCCTTTTACTAGTTGGCGGGCGGCGTTAAAAACGTTCTACGCCTCCGGGTGTTTCGTCCCCGGACATTGAAAAAGCCGGACAAACTGCGCACAGTTTTATCCGGGGTTCCGTCTTGTAACGTCATAAGGGCACAAACGCCGCGGAAAAGCCGCGCCGCTTCAAAACAGTGCCGTATCATTTCGCCCGGTTTAAAATCGGACATACTCCGCGGAAAAACCGGCCTACCGGCCGCAACCTCCCGCATCATCGCATATCTGTGCAGTCACGCTCGATTATAATACCATAATTCAGGGGGGAATGCAAGAAAAAAATTCGGCATTTCGCGAAAATTTTTCGGAGAAAATTTAGGTATTCGTCACATATTCCGTAAAGGACTGTTTTATACTAATTATAAAGGAAAACGAGTCGGATTGCACGACAAAATTCCGCTTGCCCAAACGAAAGTAGACTTTTATAATAAAGGAAAGCATCACCCGTCTGTAAAAGGAGAAACGCTTATGAACGTGGTACGGCGCATCCAGATCTACGGAGACTCCATTATGAAAGGAATCCTCCTCGACCATAAGAGCAGCCGCTATTATCCCCAGCCGCCCACCAATCTGAATGCATTTAAAGAAGAGTTTGCGCTGGATATCCTCAATAAATCCAAGTTCGGCTGCACCATCGGCAAGGGCTACCAGCAGCTTTGCCGCCAGCTTCAGCGTGGACTCGACTGCGACATGGTACTGCTGGAATACGGCGGCAACGACTGCGACTATGACTGGGACAGAGTTTCCGCCGCACCTGAGGCGGACCACCAGCCTCATACGCCCCTCAAAGAGTTTGTAGCGATCTATCGGCGGATGCTTAAGAACCTCAAGGAGCACGCCGTCACGCCCATCCTCATGTCCCTGCCTCCCATTGACGCGGAAAAATACCTCAACTGGATCACTCGCACGGGCTTAAGCCGGGAGAATATCCTCAAGTGGCTGGGAGATACCCAGATGATTTACCGCTTTCAGGAGCTATACTCCCATACCGTCATGAAGCTGGCCTATGAGACGAAGAGCCTGTTTGTGGACGTGCGGGCCGCTTTCTTAGACAAACACAATTACAAAGACCTTCTTTGCGACGACGGCATTCATCCCAACGAAGAGGGACATCAGCTCATCAAGCAGGTGTTCTCCAAGTTTGCCGACGCGTATTTAAACGGCCGGCCCCAAATCGTGCTGGGGTAAGCTCTCCTGATCAGAACCGCCCGGCAGCCAAACAGCTGTCGGGCGGTTTTTCTGTCTTTTCCCTATTGGGACGACGATCTGTCGTCCTTTTCCTTTGGCTTCGTCACGGCGTTTAAAACGGCGATGATCCCCATAATCAGGGCCATGACCACCAGGATGCCCAGCATTCCCAGCCCCATCAGCTTCAATGAATTCCAAAAATCCGCCATATGAATGGCCCAAAGCAGTTGCAGCATCGTGCTCCATCCCCTCTCTTATAGCATGCCCGGCACCAGCGCCAAAATGATGCCGCCGGCGATGACCGAGCCGATCTGACCGGATACGTTTGCGCCTACCGCGTGCATCAACAGGTGGTTTTGGTTGTCTTCCTTGAGCGCCATTTTCTGCACCACCCGGGCGGACATGGGAAAGGCCGAAATGCCCGCCGCGCCGATCATGGGATTGATCTTCTTGTCCTTCTTTAAGAACAGATTCATAAGCTTTGCAAAGAGCACACCGCCAATGGTGTCAATCATAAAGGCCACCAGACCCAGCACCAAAATAAGCAGGGTTTCGATGGTGACAAAGTTTTCTGCCGTCATTTTGAAAGCAATGGTGATACCTAAGAAAATCGTGATTAAGTTAGCGAGGACGCTTTGGGCAGTCTGAGCAAGGCTGTCCAGCCGCAGGCACTCCCGCAACAGGTTTCCGAACATCAAAAGCCCTACCAGGCCCACCGACGCGGGCGCGATCAAACCCGCTATCACCGTCACCAAAATCGGGAACAAAATCCGCGTGGTCCGGGAAACCGACTTGGGATTATAGGGCATGCGGATGCACCGTTCCTTTTTGGTGGTCACCAGTTTGATGCAGAAGGGCTGGATGATGGGAACGAGCGCCATGTAGGAATAGGCGGCCACCGCGATGGCGCCCAGATAGTTGCTCTTAAAGATGTTGGCCACTAGAATGGAGGTGGGGCCGTCCGCCGCACCGATGATACCGATGGATGCGGCGTCGCGCAGGTCAAACCCGAACACCACCGCCAACACAACCGTAAAGAAAATGCCGAACTGGGCGGCGCCGCCGAACAGCATGACTTTGGGATTGCTCAAAAGCGGGCCAAAGTCAATCATAGCCCCGATACCCACAAAGAGCAGGAGCGGCAGTGCCTCCGACGCCTCGATTCCCACCTCGTAAAGCCACTGGACGATCCCTTTGACCTCACCCACGCCCGCCATGGTCTGGTCGAGCACGCCGGACAGCGGGAGATTTACCAAAATCGCCCCGAAGCCCATGGGCATCAGCAGCGCCGGTTCCAAGTTTTTCGCCAGCGCCAGGTAAATCAGCAAAGCGCCGATGGCATACATGACCACCTGCTGCCAGCCGATGGAAAGGATGCCGTTCCACAAAAAATCAAAGCTTTGCAGCCATTCCAATGTTCCTACCCCATTTCTGTCTAACCCGGCTGTCCGCCGGTGCGCTTTTTTCGCCCTTACCAAAGGCAGTGGTATTTCATTAGTATGGACGGGACTTCCCCGTTCTATTTCAATTGTCCCCGCAAAAGAAGGCAAAATCAGCTGCTTCGAGCCAGAAGCGCCCGGACTTCCCTGAGCTTTGCTTTGCCGTCGGCATACCCCCGGTCAGCCAAGTCGTTTAGCACCCTGGGATCCTTTTCATAGGTGCTCACCGTCAAAGACGCGGGCGGCTGGATCACCACCGCTCTGCCTTCCTCCTCCAACCTACGGCACAGCCGCACCTGTTCATTATAAATCCCGCTGGAACGGGAAAGGGCCTCCACCAGTTTCGGAAACCGGCCGTAGACCGATTTGATCATCCCCAGTGGATAGCCGATCTTTTTCTCATGGCTCAAATGTTTTGTGAGCACGATGACGTTGAGGGCATTGCCGTCCTCCATGGATTTTTCCACCGGGATTGGGCAGACACAGGCCCCGTCGAGAAGCGGACGTCCTTCGTACTCCACCACCTTCGACACAAACGGCACCGAACAGGACGCAGCCAGTACATCGGTACGGCCGGGGCCGATGTGTTCCTTCCCGTACCAGACCTCTTTTCCGGTGGCGCAGTCGGTGGCGCCTGTCAGCATGGTGACAGGCGAACGATGCAGCCCGTCGTAATCAATGAGCGCATGTTCCGCGGCAATCTGGTTAAAAATAAAGTCATACCCGAACAGCGACCCGGTAATCATCATGTTTTGCACACTCAAGAGGCGGGGATCCTGGCAATAGTCCACCAGCACCCGGCGGGTGCGCCCTGGCTGCCCCGACACAAACGCGGTGGCGTTGAGCGCGCCGGCGGAAACCCCAATGACATAAGGAAAGGCAATTTTATGATCGGCAAAGGCCTCCAGCACGCCGGCGGTATAGGCGCCGCGCATGCCGCCTCCTTCTAAAACCAAGCCCACGGACATACGGCATCCTCCTTGCATTTCATTCAGGCGATATCTAAAATTATACATCATCCTAGTGCAAAATCAATCAAAAAAGTGCTGTAGGAGGCATTTGTATTGGGATGAATGTCGGGGAATTGAAAAAACAAAAGAAATTTGGAAATTCTCTTGACAAAGCGCAACCAAGCATATTATAATGTTACTCGCCCCTTACGGGGACATGCATGTGGCGGCATAGCTCAGTTGGCTAGAGCATGCGGTTCATACCCGCAGTGTCGTTGGTTCAACTCCAACTGCCGCTACCAGACATATAAACCTCATTGCGGGGTTTATATAGATGGCCCGTTGGTCAAGTGGTTAAGACACCGCCCTTTCACGGCGGTAACAGGGGTTCAACTCCCCTACGGGTCACCATACAATTTAG
>CALCVR010000321.1 GCA_937905915.1 uncultured Eubacteriaceae bacterium | reverse complement strand
ATGACAACACGTTAGTCTCTACTGCCAGAGACGGTCAAGTGGTGTATCAAAACTCCTCCAACCCTTTACAGGTCCAATTTGCCCAAGAGGGTGAGCAGGAGGATCTGGTTCATCTGGAATACGATGGCCATGAAATTTCCTGGTCATTGGCCACAGCCGATGTAGAACCCCAGCAACCGGCAGCCCTCATGAGTGCTGGCGCTTTACAGACGGAAATGCTGGAAACCATATCTACCACAGCAGAACAATCGGAAGAAGTGGATGCAGAGCAACGTGTCCTGGCCTCAGCACAGGCGTTCTGGTCGGGAGAAGAACCCATGCTGCTTGAAAACCAAACTGGCGTAGCCATCTCGGCTATCGACGGTGCTGTAGAGGCAGAGGTGATCCAAGCAAGCGATGCCCAAGTGGAGGCAATGGATACCTATGAGCAGGCTCAAAAGTTGCCGAGGCTTGCATCTACAGTGAAATACGAGGAATCCTTCCCGGAAATTGACGTCCAGTATACGGTGGACAGTGAAACGGTCAAGGAAGATTTTATTCTAAACGCCGTGCCGTCTATGGACAGCATTGTCATCCGCCTTGAGACAAATGGCCTCAACGCTTTCTTAAACGACGACAAGACCGTCTCCCTGTATCCCAGCGATTCTGAGACGGCGGCCTTTCACATGAGCGCCCCTTATATGTACGATACAGCCGGGGCTGTATGCCACGAAATCGATGTCTCCCTTGCAAAATCGGGAGAGGGCTACCTCATTTCCTACACCCCCGACCGGGAATGGCTGGAGGACCAAAGCCGGGTGTATCCGGTTGTCATAGACCCCAGCGTAAGCACAAGCCAAGATACCTCCAACATTGACGACACCTATGTGCATCCCGGCGACTATGCAGGGCAGCATTATGGGGAAACCTCTTTTAAGGTGGGAAACTATCAGGGGAAACTCAACCGGGCTTTTTTGAGGATTCTCAATTATCCGGAAATACTTGGCAAGGGAAGCACGATAACAGAAGCTACCTTACGGCTTGATATGGTTAGTGGAACCAATACAGCTCATGCTATCAGTATCTGTGAGGTGTTTAGCCCTTGGCAGCCTGGAACTATCACTTGGAACTCTCATCAGAATATGTCTATAAATTATATTGGACATGCTGATCCAACGGGAACGTCCAGCTATACCTATTGGATCACTGACCTTGTAAAAAGAGCGATTAACGGTGAAAACACCGGGTTTATGTTCCGCTATCTTGACGAGGGAATCAACGATTGGAACCAGCTTGTATCTGGAAATAATACGGCAAAGCCCAAAAATAGGCTCTGTATTTCAATCTCTTATACCGGTGCAGAATATATCCATTACTACACAAAAGCCAAATTAACAGGCGGTGTAAGAGGAAGAAAATATTTTGTGGGCGACGTTCCCCAAATGGATTATGGCGCTGAAATAGAAGCGGCTCTTGCTTCTTGGGAAGTAGACGGGACCGTTTCATTTTCCAGGACTACTGTTACAAGCCAGTCGGTAATGGATATTTATATGTTCAATAACAGTGGAGAATTTGCAGGAGCCAATGCTTGGGTGGAGTATTATAATACCAATAAGGAGCAAGTGCCAAAGAATACTAATGGAGACCGAAATCAAATAAATGATCCATTGTATGATTGGTATTATGCGAGGCTTACGCTCAATCAGTTAAATATATCAAAATTAAGTAGCGAGGAGGTTAAGGGTGTTATCAGCCATGAAATGGGACATGTGTTCGGCCTGGACGAAAATGGATACTTCCCGAATAATTCAACTGACGAAAATAATGGCGCGTCCTATAACCGATACAGCGTCATGTGTCAAGAGAGATGGGGGCGAGCGGTATATGAGGCCCAAGAGTGTGATCGAAACGGGGTGAGGGCTTTGTATGGATATTAAAAATAAGAATGTGTTGGCAGCAGCTTTGTTGATCTGTTTTCTGTGTAGTTTTTTTACCGGATGCGCAGGCGACAATCTATCCTCTTCAGAAGGCGGCCTGGGTCTTCATCTCACCAGCGATCCAGCTGAAAAGGTTGTCATGTTTACCGTTGACCGGATGGTAAACTGGGCGGTAGACTATTCAGATATGGAGGTATTGGTGGGAGATTCCGATTTGATCGTCATCGCCACAGTGGAATCCATCGACAAAACCATCGCCCGAAGCGGATTCTACAGCACCTTTGCCACTATCCATATCTCTGAAACCCTGAAAGGAGAATCCTCTACCGATCTTTCCATTGTGTCCATGGGAGGCTATGTGAACTATGAGGAATATGTCAAAGGATTACAAGAGGGGGATTTGGCCAAACAGGATTTGGATTGGACCGAGAAAGAAAAACAAAATGGCGTTGTGAAAGCCCAGGTGGATGAGCAGAATCTACTTCAGGAAGAGGAGCAGTATATCCTATGCCTGAGAAAAAGTGAAGAGGTAGGATATGTGACGGTGGGGTCCTACCACGGCATCATGCGCATTGATGGGGAAAAGGTCTGGCGCAAGGAAAACGCCGGCCTGTTTGACAAAGAAGACATCATTCAGTCCATCCTGGAAGCCCAGGAACCATAAAGGAGGTTCGTAGTATGAATCGACGCATTCTGTTGATGGCAATAGCGTTGGCCATCTGTTTGGCGGCTTCCGGCTGCCGCTCACAAAAAGAGGATCCATCTTCCTCCCAAGCCATGGCTTCGGAACAAACTGTTTCCCAACCATCACAACCAACCGAGCCTGAGCCGGAACCAGAACCCCAGGTATCTTCGTCCCTGCCGGAATCCTCCTCCACCCAGTATGCCGACGTTTACCCTCATGATGGGCGTTGGGCAGAAGAACTTGCGGAACTGCGGCATGGGTTGTCCCTGACCAATCCAGAATCCCCGGTATATGGGAGAATGAACAACGGGTTTGTGGGCATCCAGACCGAGGTTTATGAAGAAGGAAATGTGAGGATGGAATATCCTGTTTTATCGGACAACCGGTACATTCCGGAGAAAGCTACAACGGCTAAACTAGATCCAGACTACTTTGGCTATTATCCGACCATGCGGGAATTGCTGAAAAGCCGCCCCATGCTATTCCTCCAGCAGTACGATTTAGAGACGGAAGAAACCAGTTTGGATATGACCTATGAGGTTATTCGTTTTACACCTTCAGGTCTTACAGTACATTATTTTGGGACTTATACCAGCGCAGAAGGGGAGAAAATACCAGTTCATTTTATTGTGGGTTATGATTGTGATAGCGGCATGTCAGACAGTACAGACAAATACTCTTACGTTTCAAGTCTAGCTAATATACCAGAGTATATGGTGCAGGGCTATCCTTACACAGTGGTTTCGGATGATCAATGGATGTATGGGAACTGACCGATCTGCTTGGGCCGATTCATGAACCTAGTCTCTGGAATGAAGTATGTGACATTGACAAAGGCGAATTCCCCAACGGATACTTTTATAAGCAGGATGATAAGCTGATCACCCTGCTAAAAGTGTCAGAGGAATATGGGTATTGGATTACCATTACAATTGAAATAGAAGATATGGCAAACTCTGGTCTTTTCCTTTCCATTGAAATAAACCCAAACTGGAGAGGAAATTCATCATCCAGTTCCAACTAAGTGAAAAACAAAAAAGAAGGCGTCTGGCTTATTTTCCAGACGCCTTCTTTTATTTTGCTTGTTTAAATGTTTTGATGGTCTGACTGTGGCCGGTGACCACATCTTCAA
>CALCVR010000320.1 GCA_937905915.1 uncultured Eubacteriaceae bacterium | reverse complement strand
TAAAAACATCTTTAATAGTATTTAATTTAGACTTTTTAGACCAAAAAAGGGCGGCATCGTCCATCGGGACAATACCGGCCTTTTTTACTCTTTATAACTTCTGCTTTCCTTACGGGGTAATAACAATAGAGCTCTCTACGCTGTACGGTGACCACTGCCCTGCGTAATCCGCGCCATAGAAGCTCAGGATACGCATGCCAGCTGTACCGACGGATAGTTCAAGAGTCCAGGTACGGACACCGTCCTGATCCTCATATCCCAGGTTGGTAAAGCCCATGGCTCGTCCATTTTCGTTGCGTACCGACAGTTTCGACACGCCTGTAGAAGTACGTACCGTCACCTGGACAGGTGTATTAACGGCAACTTGTTCCTTTGCAAAATCAGCATCCATCATCCGGGCAGGAGCCAAGCCTTCGAGGGTTACGTCGAATGTGACCTTTACGTCGGTGGTTTCCCATTGGCCGTTGCGATGGATCCGCAATGTAAGGGTCCGATCTTCGCCTGCGCTGCCAAGAGCTGCCTGCACGGTCCAATCCTTGGTCTCTTCCGGGTTAAAGACCGATTTTACCTTGCTCAAACCAATGGTTCTTCCATTCTCATTGACCAGGCTAACGCCATCTACATCCGATGGAGTGTTAATGTCAAAGGTGATGGTCTCATTGATCTGATAGGATTCTTTATCGGTGGTCATGGTAATATCGCTGTATGGGCTCTTGGCTCCATAGAGGTGGAACTCATAGATGCGGGCCGAAACGGAGACGTTCTCTGTAGTCTGGGTGGGCTTGGTAATATGAAGCCGGAAATACCGTCCCTCTACCGGTTCAGCCAGCTGTCGGTCGGTGATATCCTCCGTGTTATCGGTAACGACATCTACATCCGTCCAACCGGTTTCGCCGTCCGGGCTGACCTGGAGGGAGAAGTCCTTTGTTGTAAAGCGGCTGTCCTCTTTCCCTCCAGCGTGATAAACATACCATCTATCCACGTTATAGACATCGCCCAAGTCCACTTTAAGCCAATAGGCGCCATTGTCGCTCTGGGTGGAACGGCAGGACCACTTGGTGTTCTTATCGCCGTCCACCGCCTGGACAGCGCTTTCCGTATCCTTGACCTGATCGTTGACTTCGGCCTCTTTGCCCAAGGTCAAGGAGCCTGCAGGAATCGGCTCTTCCGGGCTGTAAATTTCAAACTCATTGATGCGAGCCGACACCGAGGAGGGGTTGGCCCCCACCGGTTTGGTGATGTAAAGGCGCACAAAGCGGGCGATAGCCGGAGTTTTCATGGTGCGGTCAATGGTGTTGGCCGTGTTACCGGTAACTTGATCCACCGTCACCCAATTGTCACCCGACTTGATCTGCAATTCACAGTCGCTGGTGTTATTGCCAGCCGTTTCGCCGTTGACGCCGGCGTTCTGAACCACCCAGCGGTCAATGACATAGTTTGCACCAAGATCCACTTGCAGCCAATAGTTACCATCATCGTCGGTGTTGCGGCTGGACCATTTGGACTTTTTATTACCGTCCACGGCGTATTCCGGGCCTTCCTCCGGTTTCACCGAACCGGTGGCTGTGGCAGGCTTATTGAGGGCCAAGTTGCCTTTTCCATATTGTGCAGGAGGAATTTCAATTTTTACGCCCACTGCTTCCGACACATTAGAGAAATTGAAGCTAAAGTCTTCCGCCTGCACTCTATAGTAATAGGTTCCTTCGTCGGCAGGTGTATCCGTATAGGTAGTTTCGCGGGTCTTGGCAATTTTTGTCGATTCGTCAGCTACAAAATCGGCAGTGGTTCCACGATAAATATGATAGCGGTAGACGCCGTCGTTATCCGTAGAAGCATCCCAATTAAGGATGGCTAAGCCTTGCTTTCCAGCAGCTTCATTAACGGTTAAATTCTGAACATCAGTGGGAGGTTCGGTTTCCATTTCACCACGGCCCCAGGCACTGGGTTCCGAACCCATGACAAATTTTAATTCGCCGCCGTTTTTGATATCGTCGTAGGTGATATGTGCCACATCCAAAGGCTGTCCATTGAGGGTAGCCGACTGCACATAAATGTTCTTTTCCGAGACATTTTCACCCAGAATCTTAAAATCTTTTCCATTTTCCAGATGATAGGTTACTTCTTCCAGGTGGGTACCGTGGAGATAATAATCATTGGTACCCGAATAGGGGAAGAAACCGGACATAAGGAACATATACATGGCGCTCATAGCACCGTTGTCTTCATCGCCGGGATAGTCGCGCTGGGGGAATTTGTCCAGCAGTTTATCGGTCCAGTAAGATGCAAGATCGGGACGCTGGACTTCATCGGTACAGAACAGCCATAAGGTGTGGAAAGAAGGCTCATTGCCAAAATCGATGAGATTGTTGTTGAGAGCATACTCCAGACGGGTCACAAATTCGCCGCGGCCGCCCATCTTTTCCACCAGAGTCTCTGCGTCATAGACGTTGTAATAGGCCATTTGCCAGCAGGTTGCCTCATAGAAGTCGGTGTTGTAACCTTTTTTCGGATCGGTATTTGCAAAACTGCCATCCTCATTTCGGTTACGGGGGAAACCGGTAAATCCATCGCTTTCGGCCGTATCATCCCACACGTTGAGCCAGTTCTTGGAGCGAGCTAAATATTTCTCGTAGTCCTCGGTCTTACCCAAGTCCTTGGCCATCTGGGCAATACCCCAGTCATTATAGGCGAAATTGCAATAATTCGTGTTGCATTTTGTGTTGCATCGTGTTGCATTTTTGCCTTTTAGAGCCATAATATCACACGATTTAAGCCTTACTTTTTGGAATCAAAATATAAGAAAAACCGCGTAGATACGTGGATTTCCAGCATCTACGCGGTTTTGTGTTTGGTGGAGCCAAAGGGGAAGCAGTCGAACTTGACGGCTTCCCCTTTAACAAAAGGGTTGCCGTCCTCCCCGTATAGCATGTCCCACGTGACTTCAGTCCTGTCCTCCGAATACCACGACGTCACCACCAGCCCGTCGTCGGTCAGGTAAATCTTATCGACGAAATACTCCAGCACCTGGTCGCGGGTCTCGGGATTGTCGAAGTCCGCGTGCAGGAACTTCTCGAAGTACGCCTTGATGCTGTGCTCGT
>CALCVR010000319.1 GCA_937905915.1 uncultured Eubacteriaceae bacterium | reverse complement strand
GCGATAAACGCGGCTTCCGCCTGGATTGGACCACAGATGTTCCTCCAGAACGACAGATCCAGATTCGTCCATCACCTGGACATATGCTCCGGCACGGACGCCGGAAATATAGACGCTGGCATTGTGCTGTCCAGCAGGAAGATTCATGTCAAAGGCAATGCCGGTGTTATTCCAAACGATGTATCGGATGTCCTTTCCCGTTTCTATAGGAGATCCTCCCTGCCAGTTAAAATACGGTGAATTGGGATTGTACTGATCCATCTGTTCCTCGGTAAGGCCTCCGCTGACAGCTGATGCCGCTCCGGCAAAAATGTCATTTTGACGATCGGCTTTGTAGATCATCTTATCCTTGTATCCTAAATAGGCCCAATCGCTGTATTTCTCATCACTGAGATTGATAGTCGATTTCTCTTCCACCTTTTCGAGGCCCAGCATAGACACCTTTTGTTCTTCAAATACCGCCCGGAGGACAAGGGAATCCGAAGGCATGGCAAAGATCAGGGGACTAGCCGCCTTCCCTTCCAATTCCAGAGATCCCTTTACCACTTCCCAGCGTTTCAGCTGGTACCCTTCTTCAGGGGTAGCCGTCAAGACAACCGTACTTCCTTCTTCATAGATGCCGGCCCCTGTGACTGAACCGGGGCCCTCTGTAAGCATTGTGACGCCGGGAGCTTGCCTCTTTACCGCTACGGCCAACAAGCCCACGCTGTAATTAGCGGCTTGTTTATCATCGCCTACCAGCAAGCGAACAGTGAAGGATTCCCCTTCTGTGCAGAAAAAGTCCAGCGTGACCTTTTGATATTGGCGCTGCTCGCCGGTATTCTCCCACAGAGGTTGTTGGACTACAATTTCGCCCGACTGATCCAAAACAGCAATTGTGGCGTTGGCGCGGATGCCTGTGGCGTACAGTTCCACTTGATAGGCGCCAGTAGGCAAAGTGAGAGGAATGTCCAGCCCCTTTGACGACCAGCCAAAAGAGGTGGATCCTTGGGTTTCAGACGGGGTAGGAACGCCGTCGTTCCAAGTAAAGGAGACAGGTTGATTGGGGTTGTTTTCACCAGTAGAATAGGCGTTGTCCACACTGGCAATTTGACCGATGATGGGGTCCATATTGTCCTTGCGATTGGTTGCAATTTCATTAGGTTGATTTAGGCCATACTGAGTCCAATCGTCAAAGTCGCTTAGATGGACGGCAGTCCCTTCCGGGATATCCTCCACACTAGAGATCGTGGCTGTGGGCAACGGTTTCCAACAAGCGTAAAGGGTGATGTCCTTGGTGACCACATCGGATGCAAAATCCCATGGCATGGTCAGATCCATATCCTTATACCATCCTTCAAAGGTATAGCCAAAACGAGTGGGATCGGCTGGCTTTTCTACAAAATCGCCGTTCTCCACCTGTTGGGAGGCTACAGTACTTCCTCCATTGACAGAGAAAGTCACGTCATAAATAGCGATCCATTTGGCATATAACGTAAGATCACTAGTAACGGTATCCCGCTCAAAGTCAAAGACTTGGGATCCTTCTGCATCCCGATACCAACCCAGGAAACGATATCCTTCCCGGATAGGATCGGCAGGTTTTTGTACCTTTTCCCCTTCCTTGACCGATTGGGCGGGTACATTTGTGCCGCCGTCCGAGTCAAATACAACGTTGTAAGAGTCGATAGTACGCAATGTAGCGGCGGCAATGCCAACGCTAAAGTCACTGCTTTGGTCGTTTGGATCGGTTAACAGGCGGATGGTGCATTTCTCTGGCACCTGTAGCTCAAACCGCATACTGACTTTTCGATATTGCCGTTCTTCGCTGTTGGGCAAAAGCTCCTGCTGAGCCAGGACGTCGCCGTCCCCTCCCAAGACTTCAATGATGGAGCGGGAACGGATGCCGGTGGCATACAGCTCTACATCGTAGGATCCGCCTGGCATATTGAGGTCAAATGTAACGCCCTGTTGGCTCCAGACGATATTCTGGTTGTTTTCCGCTGAAGCGTCGGGAGAACCATTGGTCCAGCTAAAGCCAGGCGCATCGCCCGGCAAAGTCTCCTGTGTCCAGTATCCACCTACATTTTGGAGGCCGTCGCCAGCTAGGATGGGGGATTCCCCGCTGATGCGCCGATTGATCTTATCGGTAGCGCTGAACTGGGCCCATTCGCTGTAAGCAGCCGAATCCAGGTCCACCACCGTTCCCTCTTCCACAGGGTCGATGGCATTGATGGTGACGCTTGCTTCCTTGGTGTAATCCACGGGGGTATTTCCCATCTCAAAGACCAGCTCGCCGCCGTTTACAATATCCTCATGCTTGAACATGGTGCTCTTATAGGGCTTACCATTGAGGGTGATGGACTGGATGTATTTGTTCTCTTCCGACAGATTGTTGGCCCGGATGATAAATTGATTACCGTTGTCCATGGTGATGGTGGTTTTCTCATAATGAGGGCTTGTAAAATAGTACAAATTCTGCCCTGCGTTGGGGAAGAAACCGATGGAGGAAAAGATGTACCAGGAACTCATAGCGCCTGAATCGTCGTTGCCGGGCTTGCCGTTGATGCTGAACTTATTGCGCAGTTTCCCCACGTAATCAGTTGTCAGATAGGGTTTATTGGTGTAGTTGAAGAGATAGGCCGACAAGAACGCCGGCTCGTTGCCGATATTCACCCAGTTTCTGTCAAGGCCTAATTTGAGGCGGTCGCAGAAGGTATCTTCTCCTCCCATCTTCTCAATGAGCTGAGGGATATCATGAGGCACAAAGAAGGAATAGTCCCAAGAACTCGCCTCATAGAAAAATTCCACCCAAGAACCATGTCTTTTGGTGGGATCTGGGATGAGCTCGTCATCGTATACCCAGGAGCCGTCGGCTGCCTTGGGCCAGATGAAACCTGTGTATCCGTTGTTTACTATGTCCTCATTCCAAATGTTAGTCCAACTGTTGCTGCGCTCCAGCCATTTCTCATAATTTTCTGTGTCGCCTAATCCCTTAGCCATCTGGGCAGCTAGATAATCGTTGTAGGCATACTCCAGCTGGAAAGAGCAACACATCACCCGGGTACGGGAATCGTCGCCCGGGATCCAGCCCAAGGATTTGTAGTTGGAATCCCCGGCCTGCGCCTGCCAGTTCTGCCAATCAAGACGGTAATCGGTGGCGTTTTTCTTGATGACCTCATAGGCTTCTTCCCAATCCACGCCTTTGATTCCCTTTAGATAGGCTTCTACAATGACATTATCCACATCGTCGCCGCCCTGCTGAGCCATCATATCGTTGCCGGCGACGATGGAATCACGCACATAACCGTTGACCTTCTGGCGGGTGATATAGCTGTTGATGGTCTTGGCCACCAGATCGGGATTGGTGATGGTATACAAGGGATAAAGGGTACGCCAGGTATCCCACTGAGCAAAGTGATCGTCTATCATGTCGGCATCGCCGTATTTGGCGATGTCTCCTGTACGGTCCCGGGGCATCAGATGGGCATGATAAATGCTGGTGTAGAAGATCTGTTTCTCTTCTTCGGAAATGTCACCGTCGATGACAATTTTATTAAGCTCCTCGTTCCATTGACCCTCGGTCTCAGCCTTGACGGCGTCGTAATCCCATTGGGGGATCTCGCTGTCAAGCCAAGTTTTGGCCTGATCGACGCTCTTAAAGGAGACGCCCATCTTCAAAAGGATCTCCTCATCGGCCTGGGTATCAAAGGTAAGATAGGCGCCCAATCCCGCTAAGCGGTCGATGATGTCCACGGGGCCAAGGGTGTTGACTCCTAGCTTCTGGCCGGACGAGTCGTAAGTACCAGTGACTTTCGGGGTCTTATTGACCACAGCGTAAAAATACAGGTTGTGTTCCGGACCCCATCCACCGGCATAATATCCGGAACCGCTGATGACGGTATTGCCCTCATCGTCAGTGGAGATATCCACCTTAACATCTTTTGCGTTTCCATTTGCAATATTGTGGGCCAGGTCGATGACCAGGTTTGCGTCATCCGATTTCGGATAGGCAAATTTATAGATGGTGGAATGTTCGGCCGGCGTGAAGGAGCAATCAATGTCGTAATCAGTCAAGGTAACACTATACTCCGAACAGGTGGGATTTTCATTTTCCTTAGCCGAGTCGTGACCGTCCAACCGGGTCGACAGACCCACCTGAGGAGATACTAGGAACTGGCCATATTTGCCTACGCCTGTTCCGCTGACGTGGATCTGGGAAAAGCCGCGAATTTTGCCGCTGGCATTGTATCCGGTACAGCTATTTTGAGGATTGGTATCCGGGCTGGGATTGACCGATGCATTGGGCCGCTGGGGACCTATGACGGTATTGCTGGCTCCGGACACCGAACCGATGCGCATGTTGATGTACGGAGTCAAGTCCTCCCGTTGCTGCCCGGATGGATCGGTAAATATCGCCCGGATAGAAACATCCCCAGAGGGCATGGCAAAGGTAATAGGATTGGCCGTCTTGTCGGACAGTTGGACGTTTCCCTTGACTACCTGCCATTCTTTAAACGA
>CALCVR010000318.1 GCA_937905915.1 uncultured Eubacteriaceae bacterium | reverse complement strand
AAATCCACCCTCTGCCCACGGGAAGGCTGCCCGTCCAGCTGCTTGAGGGTCAGAGTCTTGCCACGGCCATATAGAGCGGTGACAATCTCCCGGGAATCGGTAACCCGCTCCACCTCCAGAAGATTTTTCCCCCATTCAAACCGATAGTTGACGTCGGCACCCAGGCGGGGAAGCAATTCAATCTGCCTCCCTGTGATACGGTTGCCCTCTAGGATTAGGCGGGGACGGATGCAGAGTTCCCATGTTTCCTGCACTTGGTTGAGGCAGGAAAGGACGTTTTTATAATAGAAGTCCACCGTATGGGTGCCGAAATTCTGGCTGGAATTACAAGTCCATCGGGTCCCCTCCAAAATACCGTCCACTACATCGTCGGCTGTGGCGTTTTGGAGCGTAAAATCGGTGACCATTTCATCCAGCAGTTCATACATCACGTGTTCTGCGTACAGTTCCACCGCCATGCCGTCGCTGTTCTGAACTTCCTCCAGCCGTTTGATCTCAAAGAGCTGGAAAAAACCATCGGTGTCGTAAAATCCCAGATAATATCCGCTGAAAAGAGAGACACTGCTGTCGCGATACATCTTGACTTCCAAGGTGTTTAGCCGCTCGCTGTGGACCACCGACAATAAGTTGGCACCGGTTTGGTTGCTTAACGCAGCCAACAACTGTTCCGACCGGTCAAATACATAGAGAGTAAATTGGTCTGTCATGCGATCCCTCCTAAATCCACTGGGGACGATAAGTGAAGATTCCCTCTATCGCCTGGTACTGCTCTTCTACGAGTATCTCACAGGTAATACTTCCCTCCCCAGGCGGCATAGCAAAGGTTTTTCCTCCCAGCGCTATAAGACGGTTTGCCGGTTGCCCGTCTAATTGGATGTTTCCGGTTTGCATGTCCACCAAAAGAACCTGACCGGCTTCCATGGTTCCGGTTAACGATAAGCTTTCCCCATGGCTGGATGTGATCTTGACCTGGGTTGTGCTTTGAGGCAAAGTGACCGTCACCGTTCCCCGTGTAGGAACAGTGCCCTCCACTTGCATGGGGGATCCCAAGGATAAAGACTTCTCCTCCCCAAGCAGGAAAGGTCCTCCCCGGAACTGGATGGTAAACTCCGCCCACTGACGATTGATTTGCACTTCACTCCATTCCACTACGATTCCCAGCCTGGAAAGCCCTGGCTGATCCCAAAGGGACAGTTCTCCTTGTCCCTGCATCCAACCAGCCGCCTGGCGCAAAGCCGTTTGAATCTCTTCCCGGCTATCCCCTAAAATAGCGCAGTGCAAGGATACGATGACGTCTTGATACTCCTGTGGGAAAACAGCTAAACTGCCGTCCCTGCCTGGGATGTCCACGAATTTTGTGCGTACCGAAGCGCAGGAAGGTTGTTGATAGTCCAGCAGGGTAATGCCTTTTTCCTGACAGGATATCCCGTTAAAGGTAAATTCACTCATGATTTTCCCCCTTATGTGCTGGTGAGACGGGCGATGTTCTCCCAGTGAAGAGCCTGCTTTTTACTGAGATATCGTTCCAAATCCCGTCCGCTCTGTATCTCCTTGGAGGAAGATGGTTCCCCCTCTTGCAGCGTCCTCGGAGAAAAGGAAGATTGTATGTGCATTTGCCCCATCCTTATCCCTCCCCTATTGTTTGAGATTCGTCCACCTGTTCCATAAGGTAGGCATTTCCTCCAGTTGTCCCGCGGCTCAGCAAGGTATAGGTTGGAGAGCAAAATACGCCGTCTTTCCATACAAAAGGTACGGCCTGGCCCTGGCATCGTTCAAAGGTAAGGCGAATTCTGCTTTTCGTCTGGTCGGAAGATGCGGTTTGACGGACCAAAATACGTAAGGTCATCTCTTTCCCCGGCCATTCCGTTAGGAGGGCCGGCGCTTGATAAGAGCTCCAAATTCCGTCCTGCTCAGTGATTTGTCCGCCGTCTACAAGGGCAAAGACATGGGGCGTCATGGCGACATCCTGGAGAGAAATGCGGTACCCCACCACCACATCCTGGGGCGGCATCCACGCAAGGGTCTTTCCATCCCCCTGCAAGGTCTGCTGCTGGCCTGGTGAAAAAACAGGCTCCACTCTGCATTGGCATGCTGTCTGAAGAGGATAGATTTGGCCGTCCACAGAAAATTCAACCTTTTCAATTCCGGTGATCCAAATCCCCGGCTGTTGGGAACTTGAAAATTCTATGGGCTGCATAGCACGGTAGGTCAACGTGGCCTTATGGGCGCGGAAATCCCGATCCACTTCGTAGACGACTTGTCCGGTAAATTCCACTGTATCACGCAAAGGCTCCAGCGCCCTATAAATGGATTGGATATACGAATCCAGGGCGCTATATTGGTCCACCGGCACAAAGGCCGTCACAGTTAGGGTTTTATATCCGGCCGTCATCTCTTCCTGCGGTGTAATCCTGTCCTGACTTACCACACAGTAAGGACTGGAGCAATAATCCTCGTGTTGACTTGGGGTATACACTGCCACGCCGGCGTCTTGCAGCAGCTTATATATCTGTTGCCATAGGGTTTGACCGCTCACTTTTCAAGCACCTCCACCACTAAAGTCAAATAGGCCTTAGCGTCGTTTTGCACGCCCCGGATAAAATACCGATTGCCGTCTTGATCAAAATAATCACCGGCTTTGATATCCGGAAGGAAATAGTCTTCCCCCTGGTGCTCGGCCATCTGCTGGTCGGTGGCCACGACAAGATAACGTTCGGTTTTTTCTTTGGCATAGCGTCCCTGCTTCTTCATGGTGACACTGACCCGCTCGTACTTGTAAAAGTGATATCCCATGGCTTCACAGTAGGGTGTCGATGAATCCACCGGTTCCCCCCACTCGGACCGTTCCGGGCGGTAAATAAGCAGCAGCTTGATCTGATCCCCTAGCCCCTGGATCAGTTTACGCCGCTGTCGAAATAGGCTCAGCATGGCATCACCTCGTCGGCCCTTGGAATGGTCCCCCCATTTGACGGGCGGTACATCCTTGCCAAAGACAGCCAATAGTTTCTGGAGTCGGAGGTATGAGCACCGTCGGGCAAGGTGACGCCGTCCGACTGGGCTTTTTGCAGCAGGCCCTCATAGGAGGCGGCATTGACGTCGCCATTGTTGCGGTTTAATAGATCCTCCAGTTGACTATAGGTAAAAAGGCGGTTACTTCCATCCTGCTCCTCCATAAGGTTCGCGCGCAATTGTTCCAATTTGGTCATCCGTTACCCTCTCCTTTCTAGGGATAAAAGGTGCGGCAGGCCGGTTTAACTGCCGGCCTGCCGCCTCCTAAAAACGGTTTTTATACCTTGATGTTGCGGAATACGCCGGCTGAGCGGGTGGATTTCAATGCGATGGCGGCGATCATCTCCACCTCGCCTCTCTTGACGGCTCCGGCTGTCTCGAAGTTGGGCATCCACACCCGGATGGGGGACTGGCCGTTCATGGAGATAGCGTGCAGGCCATCCAATCCCAGACGCACGGCGTAGAGGCTGGTAACGTCACTGGATGTACCGATGATAGGTGTATCGTCGGCAGAGTCCCCCATATCCACCAATGGAATGCCGTCGTAGGCAATGGCTTGGCGGCCGAAATCATCTACTGTTTGGTTGAAGGATCCCGCACGACGGGCACAGGCCCGCAGGCGTGCAATAAGACGGGTATTGCCTAAAATAGCGGAGGGCCGTCCATCCAGGCTGAGGATAAATTCATCCAGCATGTCCAAGAACTTTTTATAGTTTTCATCGATGCCGGTGTCGGTCAGATCAATGGCGCTTCCTTCTGCGTTATACTCGGTGGAGGAGTCGGTGAGAGCCTTATTCAGGCCGTCGAAGGCCTTACTGTCGCTTGAAGTATCGCCGTTGATGAGGGCGTTGTTAAAGAGAGTCTGGGCGGCGCTGATCATCTGATGGGCCTGGACGTCCACTTCATTGACGACCCCCCCTGCCGAGGCCAGCATGCGGTCGATTTCAAAGGCGCCGCCGAAGGCCTTAAGATCTACCGTCACCTTCTTTTTGGTGGCGTTGCTGGGGGTGTATTCGCTGCCAATGGCGCGGAAAGCGGCGGTAGGACGGCTGACAATGCGGAAATAACTGTAGCTCAAAGCGGCGCCGTTGCTTGCCGGGAGAACGGTGTCGTCAAAGAGGATGTTGTTGAGGATAAAATTCTGACGCCGGAATTCATCGATGACCGAAGCTGTCAGCTTGTCCCCTGTATTCATGCGGACTTCGTCTAAGGTAATAGCCATGTTTTATCCATCCTTTCTGGATATAATATTATGGTGTGTTTGCGCGAAACGTTAGCGTTTGTGATAGTGCCGCGCGATAGCGTCGCTTAATCCCATGGGGCCCATAGGATCCATCTCCCGGCCAAAATTCCCCTTGGAGCCGGTGAGGCATCTCTCTTCAAAAAGGTAACCGTCGCTGGCCCGCAGGGCATTGATCTGTTCCTGAAGCCCGGTAAGGTCCCCTTGATCGCTGAGCTCCACCTTGCCCAGATCCACAAGGGCTAAAACTG
>CALCVR010000317.1 GCA_937905915.1 uncultured Eubacteriaceae bacterium | reverse complement strand
TTAAGGGAGCCCTGCCCTTCTCCCCGCAGGCCGATAACCGAATGGATGGTGTCATAGGGAAGGCCTGTCACGGAAAGCATGACATCCCCGGGACGCAGTACGCCAAAGAGAGCGATGCCCAGGGTGTGTGTGCCGGAAAGGAAGGAGGTGCGTACCAGCGCATCCTCTGCTCCTAAGGCGTCGGCGAATACCCGGTCCAAGAGATCCCGGCCCCGGTCGTCGTAGCCGTAACCGGTGGAAGCGGCAAAATGGCTTTCGCTGACCCGGTTTTGGATAAAGGCCGCCAGAACCTTCTGTTGATTTTGTTCGGTGACGCTGTCGATGCGGTCCAAAGCAGGTTTGACCATGTCAAATGCCTTCTGGGCGGCCTCTTGAACGGCAGGGTGATAATTGAAAAAAGGTCTTTGCATCATTTTCGATTCCTCCGACGATTTTTAAGCGCTTCATGAGCGGCTTTTAGGGAAGTGGGATAAGTTTTAGACGACATAGTGGGAAACGCCTTCAAATGAAGGCGGAAACGTTTTACAGTGGATTCTATCCTCTGATCGGCCAAACGGCGCAGTTTTTCCGCATGTTTTTCCAGCAGGGCCTTCTGTCCATCGTTTACATTTTTCAAACGGTCCAGCATCTGACGGGCCTCCTGCATGCGCTCCTCCAGCACACGAAGGTGTTCGCTCAGTTTGACAGACTGGATCAAGGAGACAAGGAAGTCCACGCTGAACACCAGTAAAATCACAAGGGAGCCGTAATAGGTGACGCCGCTTCCGAGACGAAGATAAATTTTTTCCACTTGGGGATGAATGAACCACACAAACAAGGCCGATAGTACACCCCAAATTAAGGAGTTTTTGAGGCAGACGTATCCTTTGATGCTGAGAAATTTTCCAGTGTAATCCCAAAGTTTTATATGTAAGACCCGTTCAAAAATCCAGCCTGTGATGAATTCAATGACCGACGTCACCAGGATAGAAAGCGGGACAAACAGCAATGGATGGGATGTCAAAGGGGATAATATGACAATCAAAGCCACAGCGCCAAATCCATAGACAGGGCACCAAGGGCCGTATAGGAATCCGCGATTGACCACCTTGCGCTGGCCGATGGAGCAGTAGATACATTCCAAAACCCAGCCGACAATAGAATAGAAGGCAAAATAGAAAATAAGTTGGCTGAGGGGGTATCCAAAGATGGTATGCGTCATAAAAAAGCCTCCTTGGAAGGGGATGAGACGACAGCCCACCGTCCCGCCGCTTGAAAACCCAGCGAGTGGTAGAACCCTGTCAACGGATCGCGGCAAAGGAGAAAGCATGTCTTTCCTTCAGCGGATAAAACGGCGGCGAATGCCTCCACCATTCTTTTTCCAATCCCTTGCTTCTGAAAGGCGGGAGCAACGGCCACACCGGTGATCAGCGCCGTGTGAGGCGTTTCCACAGCCAAAATGCACCCGATATTTTCTTCCGCTTGCTTGACGATACCGCCCCGCATCCAGCCCCGACGCATGCGGTGGGAGCAGT
>CALCVR010000316.1 GCA_937905915.1 uncultured Eubacteriaceae bacterium | reverse complement strand
CCCGCCGTAACAACCTTCCCTACTTTGGCATCTGTCTAGGCATGCAGGTTGCGGTCATTGAATACGCACGCAACGTCCTAGGCCACGAGGACGCCAACAGCGCTGAAATCGACCCCGGCACCGCCCATCCGGTCATCGACCTGATGCCGGAGCAAAAGGATGTGTCCCAAATTGGCGGCACCATGCGTCTGGGCCAGTATCCGTGCCGTCTGAATCCCAATTCCAAAGCCTATGAGGCTTATCAGCAGTCCATTATCTATGAACGACATCGCCATCGTTTTGAGGTCAACAACATCTATCGGGACGAATTAACCAATTCCGGCGTCATCCTGTGCGGCGTGTCTCCTGACAACCGCATCGTGGAAATGGTGGAGCTCACCTCCCATCCGTGGTTTATCGGCTGCCAGTTCCATCCGGAATTTAAGTCCCGTCCCAACCGTCCTCATCCTCTATTCCGCAGCTTTATCGGCGCGGCAGTGGCTCACCAAGAATCCAAATAGCAATGATTCCATTTTACAAGTGGGAAGGAGACATCGGATCATGATTTCCATTGTGGATTACGGCGCTGGCAATTTGCAAAGCGTGCGAAATGCTTTTTCTAAGTTGGGAGCCGATACCACAGTGGCGACCGCTCCCGATCAACTGAAGGGGGCCGACGCTCTCATCCTGCCCGGTGTGGGCGCTTTCGGCGACGCTATGGAGGCGCTCAGTTCTTTTGGATTTCCAGACGCTATCCGGGAATTTGTAAAATCCGGCAAGCCTTTTTTGGGGATCTGCCTCGGGATGCAGCTGCTTTTGGACTCCAGTGAGGAAAGCCCTGGCGTGGAAGGGCTCCACATCCTAAAAGGGACGGTCCGCCGGTTCCCATCCGATATGGGATTAAAGGTCCCTCACATCGGGTTTAACTCCATTGTCCTTCAAAACGACGCCAGTTTATTCCATGGGCTGGGAGAGCATCCTTATTACTATTTTGTCCACTCCTACTACTGTAGTTTTGAGGATCCCAAACAGTGCGCCGCTCGGGCGGAATATGGCCTTGCCTTTGACGCTGCCGCCCAATGGGGCAATGTCTTTGCTACCCAGTTTCATCCGGAAAAAAGCGGCGTAGTAGGACTCCACACCCTTCAAAACTTTCTGCGTGTCGTGGAAAAACAATAATTCATACCATCCTGGGGCTTTTGGGAGCATCGATACTTGGCATCACGGTTGCTAGAACCCCATGGATTCGTTATATCCTTCACTGGGTTTCACTTAAGAGATCCTGATCTTAAAACTTGGTACGCCAAATGGATGCGGACACTGTCCGCCGCCACTGGAGGAATGAAATCATGCATGCCAAACGAATCATCCCTTGCCTGGACGTTCACAATGGACGGGTGGTAAAGGGCGTCAACTTTGTCAATCTGCGGGATGCCGGCGACCCAGTGGAAACC
>CALCVR010000315.1 GCA_937905915.1 uncultured Eubacteriaceae bacterium | reverse complement strand
TAACGAGAAGTGGCTGCGGACAGGGGGAGGAGAAATGTTTCATCCGGTATCGGCTAATGATGAATTTTTAAAATTATGTGCAGAGATTCAGTCGTCGGACGATTGGTTTATCAAAAAGCTGATCCGGGTGTACTGGACAATGGATAAAGAAAAACAAGCGTTATTGCGGCAGCTGCTGATTTTGGTAACTTCTAAGACGGAATACAGTTTAACGGAGGAGCCGAAAGAAGAAAGATCGAAGGAATAAAGAGATAAAAGAGACGATATAAGACAATCAGGAGCCGGAAGAAATATTGCGCAGAGAGAGGATACAGAGATAAATTATACGGAACAAGCGGGGATCCTGTAACTGATGGAGCATCTCGACAATAGGAGAGATGTAATCTGGGAGAGACTGAGGCGGGGAAGAAAGACAGTTTACAGTTGTTTACATTCATAAAAGGACCTCCTATATGTTTGTTTTTAGGAATTAGAACAAATGTTTTTAAAGGCTGAGTATAACATAAACAGGTAGCAAATGCAAGATGGAAAAGAAAAAAGAATAAAAAGGAAATAAAAAAGTTGGGAAAATTAAAAATAGAAAACGCGATACGAAAAGGACTGGATACCAGAGAAGAAGGATCCGGACTTATCGTATCGCGTTTTTTATTTCAAGTCAGTTAGAGCCTGTCGGCGAATTGGCGCAATCACGACGCGGGTGAGGCCCAGTAAAAGCTTGCACTCATGAGATGCACGAAACCTATCCAATTAACTTAGTAACAGGTTTCATTCAATGGATAGGAGCCGCGGGATACAAGAAGAAAAGTCATTACAAATCGCTGCTCGAGAAGTGTTAGCGAATGTTATCGGCCTACCAATTTTTACTTTTGAAGAGAGAAGCTACGATGAAACCGAATACCAAAATCAAAATCGAAGCGATCAGAAGACCCAATTCTCGAAAATTCATTCCATCCGAGGAAATAGAAGTATCCTGACGCTCCGCTAAATTAGGCTTTTCATTTTGCCCCTGTTGACCGGGCATGTCACCGGGCGGGGATCCCGTCCCAGTGTCGGGATGGCCGGAAGGAGGCTGTATTATCGTTTCACCATCCTGAGTCCCGCCGGGAATGGCGGACGTGAACATAGGGACGATGATATCCACAACAGAGGAGGCGGTTACTATAGCTTGTAACGTCTGGGAGGAGCTGTCGAAAGAATTGCTTTCCAAGGCATTTTCGGGATCTTGGATAAAAGGAAGGCTGTCTGGAAAATTGCCAGATTTCCTAAAACCATCGGTATTGTCCCTCTTGTCGGCGGGACTGCTGCCCATGCCAGAGGACATGGAACCCATCGCATTGATGGAGAGATTGGAAGCGTCGATGAGGGAGGAAGGATCGGCCAATTGATCGTCGCTGGTGGAGGGGATAGACCCATCCAACTGCCCGGTGATGCTCTGAGCGCGGAGGGTGCAGAACTGTTCCAGAGTGGAGACACCGGTCTGGAACTCCTCATAGGAGCAAAATTTGGTAGGATCCTTCTGGACGTAAGGGGAGATTAGTTCCACCACCTGATCCATCATGGAGAGGAAAGTACCGTTGTCGAAGGTATCGACAATAAACCGGGTGAAATACTGGTGATAGAGCTGGGTATAGGAATCGTCCTGGAATATCCAAGCCAGCATGGGGCGGGACTCCACCGTACCGCTGGAGACAGGGGAATCGATGGGGTAATTGACTAAGGAAGTAGCGCTGTCCTCAGACAGAAAGCCACCAAAGGCCAAATTATAATCCCAAGGGATCATGGAGAATTGACCATTGTCTTCATAGAGGTAGTAATTGTGGATCATAGAACCGGTGTAGCTATCAAAATTGCAGACGAAGTTATGGACGACGAAATAACGCAGCACCTCATCCATATCCACCACCTCCTGGATGTTCTGGTATTGGTTCAGTTGTTTGAGAGAGGCGATAAGTCGGTCCTTATCGGAGTCGGAAGGATCAGTTTTAGCGTTGTCGAAGATGTTGGAGTAGCTGTTGTGATTGTCATCGGAGTAGATGAGAGAGATGTCATCGCTGGCCATACCGCCGGGATCACCGCCCATTTCCGGTATGGTATTGGCGGAACTATCCCCGGAATCAAATTCGTCCCCGAACTGATTACCAGGGAGGCTAGGCATATCGCCCATTTCCGGCATGGTATTGTTGAAATTATCCCCAGAACCGCCGCCGGGGATTGTATCATCGCCGGAGCCGCTTCCGGACGATTGATTGGAGGAACCGTTCTCTTGGGATAAGGTACCGCCCTGACCCTCCTGTAGCTGAAACTGATCCAAATCAGAGCGACCGCCATTGCCTCTACCGCCGCCCATGTTGGAACTATCGGGTTTATAGAGTTGGCCGTAATCGGAGCCATAGTTGCGGGAAAGGAAACTTTCCTCCACGCCCTCCACCGCCAGATACAACCCCCAATCCTGGCCGTTGACGGTGATGTAAACGTAGCTGCAAAGAGGAGCGTCTACGCCGAAGGAGTCCATCATCTGATAGCAAAGGTAGTCCTTGAGATAGGTGTTATCCTGGATGATATTGTTAAGGCTGAGTTTATCCAATCCGTAGTAGGACTTACCAGATTCATAGTGGTCAAATTCGATTTTGAAGCTGTAACGATTGTTACCATAGGCCTGGACCGAGCTGAGGGAGGTATTTCCCTTAGCTCGGATGGCCACATTTTGATAGCTTTGATTGTCGATGACTACCGAACAATTGACGTATTGTTCGTCGGTGCAGCTGGAGAGGAAGGAATTCCAGTCGTCCATGACGATGTTGATAGAGTGGACACGTGAGGTATCGAATAAACGGGATTCATAGCCCAAGGTATGGGAGACGGTCACGATACCGGAGGTGCCGCAGGCCATCAAGAAGACGGTAATCAAAAGGGAAAAAGCGAGGACAATGCAACAAATCGTATTAATATGCTTGTGGGTGGACATTACGACACCATCCTTTTATCCCATATATTCGCCGTTATAGCTGACCAGGACAGCGCTCTGGATTCCTTGCATCTCAGAGAGGATATTGATAAAATCGGTATTATCATCCTTAAGGCGAATTTCAAAATTAAGTTCGATGCCGCCTTGTTGAACGGTTTTGCTTTTAACAACACATTTAGAGACCTGCTTTTCCAAAAACTGGCGGGCGTTTAATTCAGAATCGTGATCGAAGCAGCGAAGTACGATGATGTAGGGATTGAGATGGGGTTTACGATTGACAAACACCAGCAAGATGACCCCGATAACGACGCTGCCGAAGACGGCCAAGGGGATCATACCGGCGGCTAGGACGATGCCCACAGCAATGGACTAGAAGAGGAAAGCGATGTCTAAAGGTTCCTTGATAGCGGTGCGGAAGCGGACGATGGATAAAGCACCCATCATGCCTAAGGAAAGGACGACATTGGAAGTAACGGCTAGGATAACGACAGTGGTAATCATAGTGAGAGAGACAAGAGTGACGCCGAAGCTGGAAGAATACATGACGCCGGAGAAGGTTTTTTTGTAGACAAGGAAGATAAAGAGGCCTATGCCGAAGGCGAGGACCAGGGCGATGAACATATCCAGAATAGAGACGCTAGTGATATTTTCGAGGAAACTGGATTTAAAGATATCTTGAAAAGTCATGAAAAAGAAACCTACTTTCTAATAAAAATAGTGGACAGAATCCAGCGGCGAGCCGCCGCAGCCACGCCGCAAACGCGGCTAGTGGGAACTTCTTCCCATAAGGCACACGGAAAATTTCCATTTAGGGATAAGAACTGTGAGTCGGATGGGTGAAAGTCATCATAAATTTCTTCTTGCACCGTAGCTATAGACACTGCCTACACCGGCATTGAGCGTACTTAGAGAAAGAAGACATACGGCGTCCCTCCAGTTGGACGGCCTTCTGAATGACAGAGGGGAGGAAGGAATCCCACTTAACCTCCAAGAGGATAAGCGATTCCCCAGCCGGAAGGGTAAC
>CALCVR010000314.1 GCA_937905915.1 uncultured Eubacteriaceae bacterium | reverse complement strand
CTTGCCGTGCGCTGTTTGTACATCCACTATGAAGCGTCGTCTCAGGCGACAATGACGGTGCAGGATAATTTAATCGGTGGTCCAAAACAGGGTTCTATATTGGTGACGGTTCCCCGTTATCAGGCTCCGAAAAGGCCGGCGCTACAGCAGTTAAAAGAGGAAGTCCCTATTGGCCAGGCTGAGGAGGAAGAAATCTTAGAGCTTACCAAAAGCCATCCGGAGGACAACACCTCCTTTGAAGTGAAAAATATGTTGCCAGGCGACTGTGTCACGAAGTATTTCCAGGTAAAAGCACATCATACAGGCAACATTACTCTATATTTTAAAACCGACGTCACAGAGGAAACCAAACAACTATCGGACGTATTGCGTATTCGCGTCAGTCGTGCCGAAGATGGAACGGTGCTTTGTGACGACACTTTTGCGGCGGTAGCAGGGCAAGAATTTGCTCAAATTCTATCAGCAGACGACCAAAAGGAAAGCACCGCCCGTTATCAAATTGACGTGTATCTCGATACTTCAGTGGGCAATGAATACCAGGCTTCCATGCTGAAGGCTGATTTTATGTGGTACGTTAAGGAGGATGGAAGTTCATCCACCCCCTCCAGCCAGCCTTCCAGCAGCGGCAGTTCTGCCGGTTCGACTCCTACGCCTCCCTCCAGCTCGTCCGATTCATCGGCAGGAATGGTTGATCCCCCCAATACCGGCGAGGGAGGCGGCATCTGGCTCTGGTGCATCATTGCAGCGACCTCCTTGGGAGTGATACTGCTCGTCTCGTATAAACGCAGAAAGGATGACGCTTGCAATGAGTAATTTAAATACGACGAAGAAGAGAATTCGCGCTTGTATTACAGCCATCGTCCTATTGGTAGCAATGCTGGTGATCACCACAAGCGCCTTGATTGCATCCTTTGTATCGGTGGAAGACAGCATCTTTGAAATGGGCGTGGTCAAAATCGACCTCAACGGTGGGCAGACCATTTTTGACGGTTCGGATTGGAATGTAGAACCCGGACGGTCGGTAAAAAAGGACTTTACCTTGCGCAACGATAGTACGGTAGACGTATATTATCGCCTTTACCTGGAAAATGTCACGGGTTCTCTACAAGAGTGCCTCATATTTGAAATTTACGATGGCGATCAAAAACTTTACAGTGGCCGGGCCAGTGAAATGACAAAGGAAAATCCGGCTATTTGTGAAGACACTATGGCGGCAGGAGAAACTCGCACCTTAACGGCAGTGGTTAAGATGGATGAAAATGCTGGAAATCAATATCAAAACGGCAACATTTACTTTGACTTCACAGCCGATGCCGTCCAGGCGCGCAACAAACGAATTTGCACCTTTTAAATTGAATCGTCCCACCCCAGCGTCAATTCGGTTGGGGTGGCGGCCAAAGGGCACTGTGAAAAACAGAGTGCCTTTTGACCGCCGTATGGAGGGTAGAATATGTTCGCGCAGCCATGATAACCGGTTCAGGCGCTTAGCCAGCGGCGGAAAAGACAGAAAGAAGCGCTAAGACAACAGGAGGTACATAACCCATGGAAGTCAAGAAAACAAGCAGAAAAACCCTAGTGGCCAGCGGCCTGGCCGTTGCCGTCAGCGTTGCGCTGCTGGCTGGCACAACCTTCGCCTGGTTTACCGACAGCGTGGTAAACAAAGGCAATAAGATCGAGTCGGGAACTTTGGACGTCACCCTCTCGGAACTTGATAAAGAGAACGGATATCAGCCTGTGGGTGAACAAGCCATCTTCGATTACGCCAATTGGGAACCCGGCTATTCTGATGTCGCCGCCTTCAAGATTGGCAATGAAGGAAGCCTTGCCCTCAAGTATCAGTTTGATATCGTGACTACAGGCGATGGGGCAGCCGAACTTGATAAATTGGCCGAGGTTATCGATGTGTACTACCGCAATGATAATACAACAGGTGAGAGTACTACACTGCCCGAAAACGTAGAGGGAATGACCAAGGTCGGCACTTTGTCCGAGGTTTTGGCCAACCAGGAAAACGGCGTTGCTTTCGGCCATCTGGAATCCGGCGAAGCTGACTACGCTACCATCGCCCTGAAGATGCAGGAAACTGCTGGTAATGATTATCAGGGCCTCGCAGAAGAAGCTGAATTCGACATTGTCCTGAAGGCTACCCAGTACACTTCCGAGACCGACGGCTTCGGCAGCAATCAGTACGATGCAGCCGCCACCTATCCTGTGGTCACCGAGGACGAGTTTAAGGACGCCATTGAAAACGCTCCGGCTGGCTCCACCATCTCCCTGGCTTCCGACTTGGTCATCGACGAGACCGTTTCTGTTAATGAAAACATCACCATTGAGGGTAACGGTGCCGCCATCGATGTCGATGCCCAATATGGTATGACCATTGCAAACACCGGCGCTACCATCAAGGGCGTGCATTTTGAAAAAGGCGGCATTCAGCTCACTGCCGGTACCGATGAGGTAGTGATCGATGGCTGCACTTTTGATTATGGCGAAAAAGGCCAAAAATCGGTCTTTATTAACGGCAGCAACACAGGCTCTATTACAATCCAGAACTGCACCATTTCCCAGGCTATGAATTTAGAGGGAATCGGTAATACTGTCAGCAACGTTACCATTCAGAGCAATGTATTTAAGGGTGCTAATGACAACACTTTGACTTTAAACGGTAAACTGGAAAATGTAGAAATCTGCAACAACCAGTTCCAAAAAGCACGGTTGTGGGGACATACCAACATCCGGGTATATAATAACGGCACCTATATTCCGGATTTTACCAATGTAAGTATCCACGATAATACCTACACAGGCAGTGCTCTGGTCAAATTTGACAACTCTGCTGATGAGAGCAAGGTTAACATGAACAACAACACTCATGTAGAGGGCTAAACCTTTTACCCCACCGCCTCAGCCCCCCGGTTGAGGCGGCGGACAAAGGGCATTGTGTGGAAAGGAGCAGAGTGTCTTTTGTCCGCCGGAAAACTGGAGTACGTATGGAGGAATCGGGATGAAAGCAACAAAAAGAGCGCTTATTGTAAGCGGATTTACCCTACTGGTATGCTTTGCATTGCTAACAGGCACTACATTTGCTTGGCTGACCGACAGCGTGGTGAACCGAGGCAACAAGATCCAGACAGGTGAATTAAAGATCACCGCTTCTCTTTATCATGAAGGGGAGGGAGGGACTACCGTTACCGTGCCCGGTTATGATGAAAAAAATCAAGACCAAGTGTCTTTTGACCAAGCAGGATTGGATTTAACAACGTCTCCGGAAGAGGACCCTCTCATTAGGGAATCAGACTTTGGACCAGGCAGTACTGGGATCAGGATGATCCAAGTTTCCAATGGGGAGGATTTGTCGGCTAAAATAAATTTCCGCTTTACAGTGGAATCCGACGATTTGACCGATGCCCTATGGTTTGACTTTATTCCGATAGAAAAAGCAGATAGCACAGAGGGCGGGCCGGTAAAGACAAGGGAACTTATAAAACATCCTATGGCTGAGTTGACAGACGTGGTATCTAAGCAGGAGTTCCCTTTGGCATCAGAACAAACCCAGTCCTTCCTCTTTCTCTACGGCATGGATGAAAACGCCGGCGGCGGATATCAAGGTAAAAAATTCATAGCCGACGTCAATATTTTAGCGACTCAGGGAGGGGAAGAAGCCGATGGTTTTGGAAATACATCCTATGATCAAAAGGCTTCTTATGATGCTATTACAGTGACTACTCCCTTGCAGCTGGACGACGCCTTGCGCGTAGGAGGAAATATCAAGCTGGGAGAAGATATTGACATGACCTCATATGATGGAGGCCCCTGGGAGGTCACAAAGGACACCGTTTTAGATTTGAATCAAAAACAACTGAAACTAAAAAATGGAGATGGCAGCCAAAGCCAGATTTCTGTGGCAAATGGAGCCTCCTTCACCTTGAAAAACGGCTCGTTTACCACAGCGGACGCCGGGTCACCCATGAACAAGGCAGCTTTAGAGTCTTATGGAAACTTAGTGCTGGAAAAGATAATACTAGGTGGAGGCAATGTTCAAAATTTAGTGCAAGTAGAAGACGGATTTTTAACCATGAATTCTTGTAAGGCATCCACAAGTAGTCCAGGAACCCGCGCTGTGTTGATCGGCATCAAGGGAGACCGCACTGAGGCCGCGTTAACCAACTGCATCTTTGAAATAGGAAACAATAATGTCGCTTTGCGCATTACAACTCCAACCGATCAGGTACATATTAGCGATTGTACCGTGAATGGTCAACCCATGGAAGCTGAATAAAAACAAGCGGGCATAGTTAGAAAATCTTCGCATCCCTTTTGATCTTACGATTTAACACACAAAAACAATGGATGGAGGAATTGTTCTCGTGAAAAAAGCACTTCATACGATTGGAAGAGTTTTGACAAGTTTAATTTTAATTTTTTCTATTTTCATCATGATTTTTACCGTGCTATCTGTTACAATGGTGAATAAGGAAAACGCCACGCTTTTTGGATATAAGCCCTATATTGTTCTATCTGACTCTATGAACACCGAGTTCCAGGTGGGCGATATGGCTGTCAGCAAACAAGTCGATCCCTCTACCCTAAAACCAGGGGATATTATCACCTATCGATCCATTGACCCTGCAAATTACGGCGAGATGGTAACCCATAAAATCCGCGAAGAAACCACCTACGAAGGAAAGCCGGCCTTTATCACCTTTGGTACAACCACTGGTGTAGACGATACTTACCCGGCATTGCAAGAAAATATTTTTGGAAAATATGTATTCCATTTGCCTAAAATGGGATACTTTTTCCAATTCTTAAAATCGACGGCTGGATACATTACCTTAATCCTCATTCCTTTCTTAGTGCTCATTATTCTTCAAAGCATCAAGTTTGTACGCTTGTTCCGTCAATATAAGCGGGAACAGATGGAAGAAGTGGATACCCAAAAGGCAGAAGCACAAGCACAGCTGGAAGAGGCCCGCAAGGAGAGAGAAAAAACAGAAGCGATGTTGGCAGAGATGGAGAGACTCAAAGCGCGCCTGGAGGATCAGGATCCGCCGGACAAGCCCCAAGATGGCGCCAATCAATAAATTAGATTTGGAAAATAGGCGGTGATGATATGAAAGGGAAACATGCCAAGAAGAAGGAATGGAACAGGACCGTACGACGAATGCTGTCTATTATTCCGGTTTTGGTGGTGGCTCTGTCGGTTTACACCATGTCGGCCTTGGCATGGTTCAGCAGCTCTATCATGGAGAAAACCATGGAGATTGCCTCTGGCCAATATGTGAGCCAAGTGGAAATTGTAAAGAATTATGATGGGCTGATGAATGATGAGAATTTAATTGGAAAGCCTTATCAAACCTCCTCTTTCCTCAATGAGAGTGTTGACTTAAGTAATTTAGAAGGAACACAAACAGCATATATCATTGTCTCTAATTTTAAAGAGAATACCACAGAACCCGGTACGATCGCCGATGTCCCGGATGATAGCAGCGGCGCTAACAACATTCCCTTCCAGTACGAACTGGAATTAAAGGCAGGGAATACAAAGCTGGACATCGAACGTATGGATTCTTCAGAAGGAATTCAATCTCAAAATGATTCCACCAGTATGATGAAATGTGAAAGCTTGGAACCAGGTAAAAAAGACATATATAAAGTAACTTTGCCAGCTGGCCAGGATGCTGGGTTGCAGGATGCCAAATTACAACTGAGGACTGCCTTTACGGGATCCACAATCCATACAGCGTCTTCGCTAGCGGATCTGCAAAAAGAGTATAAGCCAGGCAGTGTGGTTTATTTAACCGGCAATATTGAAGCACCAGATGCAGAACTGGTTTTTAAGGGCAGTTATCCCAATCTAGTTCTGAACGGCTATCTGCTCCATGTAAAGAACCTTATGGTGGATGCAGAACCGGATCTCTATTCCACTATGGACATCAGTGACGGTATGCTTCAAATTGGTGACAAGGTCTATTCTGATGAGGATACTATCCAGTCGGAGGGACAGGGACATATTACGGTTAACCTTCTGAATCTAGGAACAGAGCATCAAGAGAGTATTGCCGATCCAGAAGAAACCAATGATGCAGAAGTGTTAGATCAACCGGAATCTCCCCAAAACGAGGAACAGCAACAGCCGGCATCGCCATCCAAACGTCCTTCTACTTCTACCTCTAGCGCACCATCCAAGGAGCAGGGATCTACCGCATCAAAACCTACGCAGAAGCCGAAACCTCCCGCTAGTTCGTCTAGTGCGGCAGCTTCTTCCAGTGCTTCTAACACAGAGCCGTCTTCGATACCGGCATCCTCCTCGCAAGGATCTTCCTCTTCTAAGCCGGCTAGCGGTAATAATACAGTGTCCACACCTCCTGTGGAACCAGACCGAGCAGGGCAGCAAGATACAGCCATTGTGGATGAGGTTGCAAAAGACAAATAATCTTTTGTACAGTATTTAAAAAGCCACTTTTCTTATAGAAATAAGAAAAGTGGCTTTTTGTATTGCTTCGAGAAATTTTAGAATTTTCCATGTAAATAACCAAATGCACCTTTGAAATGATAGGAATAAGGATATTATATCCAATCATCTCAAAGGTGCATTTGGTTGCGACTAAGCCTATAAGCCGGGTTCTGTTGTAGACAGCCATCTATCTAGTCTGCACGTTGCCATGCAGCTCAAGCCACCATGGGGGCACTGCGGCCGGGCCGGCCAACCCCGCAGCGGTGTTGCTTCGGATAGGGTTTGCAGGGCCGCACAGTCTCCTGTGCGCCGGTGAGCTCTTACCTCGCCTTTCCACCCTTGCCGTGATGAACACGGCGGTATATCTCTGTTGCACTTTCCCTAAGGTCGCCCTCGGCGGTCGTTAACCGCTATCCTGCCCTGTGAAGCCCGGACTTTCCTCAAAATGCAGCCTTTCGGCCCTAGCATTTCGCAGCTGTCCAGCTTACTCGCATCCAAGATTATAGCATGAAACAAAAGCGGGGTCAACATCATTGCCAAGGGGGAAAAGGACATTCTTTCAGAGCAAAGAAAAAAGCCTCCGTTTTAAAAACGAAGGCTTTGTGTTGGCACCGCTCTATTTTCCCAGGCCGTCACCAGCCAAGTATCTTCGACACTGATGAGCTTAACTACCGTGTTCGGAATGGGAACGGGTGGACCCTCATCGCCATTAGCACCAACTATGCATTCCTCTTGTGGGAACGCATATTACTATACCACATCTTATTCTGAAAAGCAAGTGTTTTTTGCATTTTTCCAAAAATTTTTTAGAGGGGATCAATCGGAAATCACACGATACTGTTGCTGTAAAGTATAAATCTCCTGTTCTAAACTTTCCAATTGATCCAGCCAAGGATCAACCTTAGCGGCATAAGCCTTTTGAAGCTCGAGAGAAGGCAGCGGATATTGTTTAGAGAGCAAAACAGCTTGATTGATCTGAGGAATACAGGAACCGACTTTGTACTGATTAAAGTCCATATAGGAAAATAAGCCCACTAGATAGCTGGGATCCGCAGGCTTATGAACCTGCTCCAGATAGAACGCATTTCCGCCCACCCAACAGGGCTGTTTGGACTGGTAGACAGTACCGCAGTAGGTACCTACCCGAGTGATGATAATGACGGGTTCCTGGATATCCTGAGTACAGCGGTCTAACGTACGTCGGATTCCGCTGCCATCGTAAAGGGGATAAGGCCCCTCCGGCCAATCTTTAGATGGTTTGTTGCCCGAATGAAAGACAAAAAGATCTTTTCCATGGAATAGAGGATATTCCCCATGCTGGATTCCCTCGCCAAAGTCCTCCAAAAATAGCTGTTCTACCATCTGCCGGCAACCGTTCATTTGCTGCTTTTTTAATTGAATCAGTCGCCCCAAATGCTTTTTATCCCAAGGCGCTTTTTCATCACCGCCAAATAAATCCATCTGTTGGTCAGAGCCTTCTTGTTCTAAATTTATTATAGACTGCTGAAGGCGATTGATTTCCTCCTGAATGGACTGTATTTTAGACCTAGAAGAAGCCCATACCTGGGAACGATGCGCTTCAGGAACCAAAAGATAATGATGGGAGGACAACATTTGAGGCGTCAAAAACAGGTGTTCTACCTGTCCCGCACGATGGAATTGACCGTCCAGGCCAGAGGAGAACCGAGAGGTGAAATAGCAGTCTATGTCGATATCCTCCAAACGTCCTTTCCGAGCGTCGCACAACCATATTCTCTTAGAGGGCCCGCCGCCTTGACGGAAGGAGATCAGGGCGGTATACACATGTACGCGGGGCTGAAAAGCATGCAGCGGCAGCAGGATAACCGCCTGTAAACCATGCTGTTCTACCAGCTGGCGCCGCAACTCCTCATCCGAAGGATGAATGCGAGAAAGCAATCCATTGGGTACAAGGCAACAGCACTGTCCTTCGTTTTCCGATTGCATGAGAAAACGGCGTAAAAAGAAGGTTTCCAACCGGGTTTCGCCCATATCGGCAAGCCCACTCCAGCGTGATTCTTCCATATTGCCAAAAGGGGGATTGAATAGCTTCATAGAGAAGACAAGCTCACCGGAGGAAAACGGCCTATGACTTTGGATGCAGACAGCTTCTAAATCTTCCTGATCATCGGTAGAACTGGGCTGTTGTCCTAAAGCCAGTTGACCGTCGTCCAGTTGGCGAAAATCTGGACGCAGACTACCATCTACAATACGGCCCAATGCCAGACGCAGGCATTCCACTGCCGCTAGTTCCTCCAGGACTTCCTTTACATGGTAGGTTTCTTGCATTTCCTCCATGAGTTTCCACCCCTTTTAACCCTACTCCACCTTTGTGGATGATTTCTTCCTATCTAATTAAAAGCATACCATGTTTCTCCCTTTCCCGCAATTTGTTTTGGCTGAAAAAAATAAATGTCCTTTAAAATGCCCTTATTTTTGCCTCCTATCTGGTATAATAAAAAACATAGCAACTCAGACGTTTGGCAGTGAGCGAGAACGATATGTTTACCCATCGGGTTTAATAGACAAGGAAGTACAAAGGGAGGTTTTTAATATGAAGGCATTGGTTACTGGCGCAAGTTCGGGCATTGGGCGGGACATGGCCCGTTCGCTCAGCCGGCGGGGGGCGGATCTGATCCTGGTGGCCAGACGGGTGGATCGCCTGGAACAATTGAAGGCGGAGCTGGATACAAATGTCCAAGTCATTGGAGCCGATTTATCCCAGTCGCAAGCCTGTTTTGATCTTTACGATCAGATAAAAAACCAAGGTGTGGACATTGTCATTAACAATGCGGGGTTTGGTTTGTTTGGAGCCTTTGATCAAACCGATCTTGAACGGGAATTGGAGATGATTGATACCAATATCCGTGCGGTGCATATTCTAACTAAGCTCTTTTTGCGGGACTTCGTCAAAAAGGATCACGGGTACTTATTGAATGTAGCGTCTTCGGCGGCATTTTTGCCGGGGCCGCTGCTTTCCACCTACTATGCCACTAAGTCGTATGTGCTGCGGTTGACCGAAGCGGTGTATGAAGAACTGCGGCGCAGAGAAAGTCATGTCGGGATCAGTGTACTGTGTCCCGGACCGGTGCAAACAGAATTCAATGATGTAGCCGATTGCCGGTTCAGCGTCAAAGGACTGAACAGCCAGCGGGTAGCAGAATATGCCATTCGGAAAATGCTCCATAAGGACTTGGTTATTGTGCCGGGAGGACTGATGAAGGCTACGCGATTTGCCGAACGGTTCTTCTCCGAAAAAATGTTATTGCGCATGTGCTATCATATGCAGAAACGTAAAATAAAAGCGTAACGCATGGAGTCTGAAACAGGAAAAAGGCAAATGCCTTTTTCCTGTTTTTTTATGGATGTTCCAGGAGTTTACAGAGGAATTTTTCTCCCCATTGTCCATACTAAAAAGGTAGTTACTTAAGGGATTGCAGGTTACGCCCTGCCATTTGCACAAAAACCATAGGAAAAGGGGCTGATGATCCGGACCCTTATCGTATTGACGGAACAGAGGAAGATACGGTAAAATAATATTATACAGACCCTGAGCTGCCCTGAGCCCAGGGAACTATTTTTAGTGGGCAGCCTAATTGCGTCCAGCGATGAAAAGGTGTCCTGATTATAAAAAGAAAAGTGGGTAATTGCCGCATGAAAGATAGAAAAAAATGGAGTATATTTTCCATTGTAATGGTGATAGCGGTTGTCGCCATTGCATTGAGCGTTGTAATGATGAATTTGCCGACGGCCCAGCCCAATGTGACAGACGATCATGTCCGCTATTCTTATCAACCGGTATCGCAGCGGGAATTGGCTCAAAAGATGGGCATCCAGTCGGACATTCACTATGGGGAAGCGTATCCTATGGGTGTATCATACCCTGAAACGTCCAGCCAAACCATCAACGATCAAATCAAAAGTTTTGTGGACTCCCAAGTGGAACAATTTCAAACAGCCATTGTCTCGTCGTCGGCCGATCAATCGGTGGGAAGCAGTGCCGAACTTAACATCGACTATGAACTTACCTGCCTCAACGAGGATATCGTCAGCATCCTGTTTCACATCCGGCAAAACGGGGGAGGTTCCTCGGGCGACGGCTTAGCGGCTATGACCTTTGATCTTAGTGCGGAAAAATCCATGTCCCTCAGCGATTTTTTCCGAGAGGGCAGCGGATATGAACAGTATTTGCTAGACAAGGTGCAAAGCAGTTTACGGGATCAGAAGGTATTGGACAAAAAGGAAAAAGGACCTGTTTCGGTGGATCAACTTCAAAACTTTATGCTGGATGGGGACCAGATTGTTTTTTATTTTGCCCCTGGATCGGTGGCTGACTCTTCTTTTGGGCAGCTTGAGGTTTCTGTTCCTCTGCGCTTGATGCACAGTTTTTCTTATTTCCAGTTTGACGATGCAGGGACATCGAGTTCCTCCCAGCCGGAGGTTTATCCCACCGTTACGCAGCCGGAAACTCCTCAGACCTCCACTGGAACCAAACAGATCGCCTTGACTTTTGACGACGGCCCTTATAAGAATACCGAAAGGGTTTTGGATCTTTTGGATCAATACAATGCCAAAGCTACTTTTTTTGTGGTGGGAAACCGGGTGGAGTATTTTCCCGAGACCATCCGTCGTATGGTGTCGTCCGGGCACTGTATTGGGAATCATACCTACAGCCATAAGCGGCTGGATAATTTGAGTCCTGCCCAAGTGTCCGAACAGTTGACCAAGACCAATGAAGCGGTGAAAGAGATCACAGGAGGCTATGTTCCTAAGTATGTCCGACCGCCGTATGGCTTCTATGACCACAACATTAAAACCATCGACGGCATGCCCGTAATCCTGTGGACGGTAGATCCTGGGGATTGGTCTTTAAAAGACACTCAAAAAATTGCCCAAGGCGTGATTCAAAACGCTAAGGACGGCGATATTATCATCCTCCATGAACAATTAACCCAAAGTGTGGAGGCCACTGAGATCATCCTCCAGGAGTTGACCAACCAGGGATTTAGCTTTGTCACGGTGGACCAGCTGATGGATAAATAAAGCAATATGGCAAAGTAAGGCCGCTTCCGAAAGGAAGCGGCTGTTTTTTAGGCCTTAGTACTTGAAAACAGCATTTTTTGATGTTAAGAAGACATAAAAATGGGCAGGATATCCTTGATGTGGCATGCAAAGCATTGTATAATGATGAGAAGATTTTCCTTTGAATTCTAGACAAAGGAGGTCTTGTCCAACAACAAATAGAAGAAACGCTAAAAACGGTGAATCGGCGCTTTGTATGCGTCCAACCTGGAGGTTATGATGAAAACGAAATTACTCACCGCCCTGGCAACCCTCGTAGAAGGATTTTTGGTCTTTTGGTTCTGGCTGCCAGCCATCAATCCCCGTTATCCTGGCTTTTGGGGATTTCTATTTTTGATGGTGGCATTGGTGTTTGTCAACTACGCCATTTTGACCTATCTGCTGGATAAGAGGACGGTTCACTTTAACGTCAAAGCCAGCTATGCAAAGCCGGTGCTTATTGTAGCCGGCGTGGCGGCGCTGGCTGTGGCAGGATGCGCCCTCAGCGGTATGCCGCTGTTCCGTGCAAACGATTATAAGGACCTGATCCAAAAGCAGGATGGCAATTTTGCCGACGACATCGCCGAGCTGAAAATGTCCCAGATCCCTGTGGTGGATAAGGACAGCGCCATGCGTTTGGGCAACCGCAAAATGGGCGAGATGATCGACCTTGTTTCCCAGTTTGAGGTGGCTGACAATTACACCCAGATCAACTACCAGGGACGTCCAATCCGTGTGACCCCTTTGGTATATAGTGATATCATCAAGTGGTTTAACAACCAAAGCGAGGGACTGCCGGCCTATATCACAGTGGATATGGTGACGCAGGAAGCCGATCTGGTCCGTTTGGATCAAGGCATCAAGTATTCCCCTGGCGAATACCTTTACCGCAATCTAGAACGGTATCTCCGGTTCCACTATCCCACTAAGATTTTTGACGATCCTGCCTTTGAAATTGACGACAACGGCACTCCTTATTGGATTGCCCCCATTATCAATTATCGCATCGGCGTGTGGGGCGGCCGGGACATCGGTGAAGTGGTGCTTCTAAATGCTTGCACCGGCGAATGTACCCTTTATCCAGTGGAAGAAGTTCCGCAGTGGGTGGATCAGGTGTA
>CALCVR010000313.1 GCA_937905915.1 uncultured Eubacteriaceae bacterium | reverse complement strand
GCCAAGCCTCACCACCTCAAAAACGGCATAATTTAGGCCCCCAGCTGTTACACTGGAGGCCCGGCAAAAAATTAGGTTTTTGGAACGGATAGTGGGAATCGAACCCACGTAACCAGCTTGGAAGGCTGGAGTTCTGCCATTGAACTACATCCGCATATCTACCGCCAGGAGAAAGGAGGTAAAAAGCCTGGCGGTCGAGTAAGAAATGTAGGGTATCAACTTATAGCTACTGTTCTCATACACCTTCCGATGATACTATTATACCACCTAAAATGGGGGTGTAAAGTCAATACGAAAAGTCAATACTTTTGCTTTAGCGCGCTAAACTCTTAATACCCCGGAAGCCGCCGCATAAATAGCTACCCCCATCACAATCCGTTCCCGCCATTGGATAAATACCGGACGCGATACATGAGCCTTAATGCATGCCTCGTCAATTGTTTGTGCCGGTTGTCCATACCATGTAGATAATACCGCTTCGCCAGTCGTGCCTTTAATCCTGTCCCTAACTCTGTCAATGGCATAGATCCATGCCATCTTGTTTTTAATAGCCGAAGGAGGGTTTTCCAGCTTCTCTACAGCATCCCGCACCGCGTCAGAGTGGTACCCCTGCCCCGGGATGAGTTCTGCCTTCCCGTGCATCCCGATTACGTCAGACCGCCACGCTTTCACCTCCAATTTCATGTTTTCGTAATTGTGCAGTCTCCCTTCCACGATGCGAATCTGTTGCCTTGTGAGTATTGGCATTGACAATCGCCTCCTGGGCAAGTAGAATAGTTTTAGAGAACATTTGTCCAGGAGGCTTTCACGCTATGCCGTGGGGCCTTCTTTTTTTGCCGCCATTTTAATGCATTTACGCCAAAAGCAATATCCGTTTCTGCGCCACTCACAACTTTTTTCGATACAAAATGTATGACCTACAGCATATACAATCGGCCAGTTAATGGATATCAATTTTATAGGCTCTTCCCACACCCATTTAGGTTTTGGGGCCGTCATATCTATTTCAAGGTCAGGTAATCCCAGCCGCTTCCGTATGACTGTGGTAGAGGTTGCCTTTAATTTGCGGATTTTTTCGGCGTTTTGCCTTTTGGGTGTGTTGATCCCATTTGCCCAATC
>CALCVR010000312.1 GCA_937905915.1 uncultured Eubacteriaceae bacterium | reverse complement strand
GCGGTAAAGGTCCTCCGCTTCCTTCATGTCCAGCAGGCGTTCACCGTAGGGAGGATTGCACAGCACCGTCCCCTTTTCCCCCTCCGGCACAAAGTCTCGGACATCCTGTTTCCTCACCCGGATGCGGTCTTTGACGCCCGCCCGGTGAGCATTTTCCAGTGTAAGGTCTAGGGAATGGGCGTCGATATCCGACCCAAAAGCCTCAAATTCATTGTCCCGGATGATCATCCCAATGGCTCTTTGACGTTCACTCCGCCATATTTCCTGGGAAATACCCTCCCATTTTTCCGCGGCAAAATGGCGGCTCAGCCCCGGTGCAATGCGCAGGGCAATGAGTGCCGATTCAATGAGCAGCGTCCCAGAACCGCACATAGGGTCAAACACGCGGCTGTATCCTCGGACATGGGCCAAATCGGCCATAGCGGCGGCCAATGTCTCCCGGATGGGGGCCTGGTTGGCGGCGGGACGGTAACCCCGTTTATGAAGCCCCGCACCGGAGGTGTCCAGATACAAGGACGCCTGGTCCTTGTGAATGGAGAACTGGATTTGATGGACGGCTCCCGTCTCCTCAAACCAGCTGACCCCGTATTTCTGCTTGAGCCGCTCCACCACCGCCTTCTTGACGATGGATTGACAATCCGGGACGCTATAAAGTTTAGACTCCAACGCCCATCCCTTGACGGGAAAAGCGTCCTTTTTGTCAATCCATCGCTCCCATGGGAGGCCTTTTACCCCTTCAAACAGCTGGTCAAAGGTCTTTGCCGGGAATCGTCCCAGTTCAATCTGGATGCGTTCAGCAAAGCGAGATCCTAAATTGGCCCGGCACAGCATATCCAGCCCTCCGGCAAAATCCACCCGTCCATTGTCCGGCCGGACGTCCTCCGCTCCCATGCGGCGCAGCTCGCTGGCCAGTATCCCCTCTAAGCCGAACAGGCAAGGAGCCGATAACTGAATTTTTTCCATAAAACCCTCCCGGTTATTACCACAAAAAAGGGCCGCAGGCCCTTGGGAAGTCCAACGGTTGGAAATACCAATTCATCGGATGAATCCCTTGGCTGCGGCCCTTATCTTTTTATTTATTCGTCTTCCCCCGGCGCAAGTAGGCCATAATCCCCATTCTTGCGGCGGTACACGACATTGATCTCGCTTGTGTCAGCGTTGCGGAACATGAAGAACTCATGGCCCAGCATATTCATTTGAAGAATCGCTTCTTCCACGCTGATCGGCTTGATGGGAAGATACTTGGTGCGCACTACCTTAAAGTCGGTCTCTTCCTCCACCGGTTCCTGGGCTCCGACGACGATATCGTCAATAGAGCCGATACGCAACCGTTTTTCCAATCGAGTCTTGTTGCGGCGGATCTGGCGGGTGAGGATGTCGACTACTTTGTCAAAGGCCTCCTCCATTTCAAAGGCGGTTTCCTCTGCGCGATAGGTCATACCCTTTTGCTTGATGGTAACCTCCACCGTCTGGCGGTTTTTTTCCAGTGTAACGGTGACAGTTGCCTGCGCATCCGGGCCGAAAAGCCTGTCCATCTTAGAGAGCTTTTTTTCCACGCGCTGCTTAAAGGAATCCTTTAGAGTGACCTTTCTACCGGTAATGGTAATCGTCATTCTGATCATCTCCCTCTATAAATAAACCCCAGAAGGGTTTTTAGCGATGGGACCTTTCACTGTGTGTTTAGTATACCATACAACCTATTAAAAGTAAAGGGAGTTCATAAAAAATAAATAAAAATTTTATTTTATTTAAATGAAAAACTAGCATTTATCAATATGCACATTTTAGAAACTTTTCTTTGCGCATCTTGTGGTATAGTTTGCTATCTGGTTTACTATTTCACCATTTGTCCATTGCACAATACCAGCAAGGGCTTTGCCTCCAGAGTCAAGGGATTGCCGTCAAACAGCACTAAATCGGCATCCTTCCCCGGGCGGATAGACCCTACCCGATCCTCAATGCCGCACACCTTAGCCGGTACAAGGGTAATTGCTTGGATGGCCGATTCCCACTCCATACCCTCCCGCACGGCCAGCCCCGCGCACAAGGGCAAATACTGGATGGGGATGACGGGATGATCGGTGACAATCGAGGTACGGACGCTGGCACGATTCAAAATTCCAGGATTGGCTGGGGTTAAATCCTTGAGCTCCGGTTTGGAACGGTCGCACAATACCGGTCCTGCCAGCATATCCACCTTCTCATTCGCCAGCACATCGGCAGCCTTATGTCCCTGGGTGCCGTGGACAATGACGTATTCCAGATCAAATTCCTTGGCGATGCGCATCGCAGTAAAAATATCGTCACACCGATGGGCATGAAAGTGGGCTTTGATCTCTTTCCGGAAAAGTGGAATCAATGCTTCGCATTTGGCATCATACTCCGGTTCTTCCAGTTCAGGATCCTTAGCGGCTGCCTGCATATCCTCATAATACCGCATGGCTTTGCTCAGCTGTTCCCGGATGATCGAGGCTGTGGCCATACGGGTGACCGGCGACTGACTTTTCCCGTGATAGGAGGTCTTAGGATTCTCTCCCAGCGCAAATTTCATGGCCACCGGCGCTTTGACAATCATATCATCAATGCGTTTTCCCATGGTCTTAATGGCGGCCATCTGACCGCCGATAGCGTTGGCGCTGCCTGGGCCGGTAATGACGGTGGTAACCCCTGCATGCAGCGCTTCGGTAAAACAGTAGTCCATAGGGTTGATAGCGTCGATCGCCCTCAATTGCGGGGTAGAGGGATCGGTATCCTCATTGCCGTCGTCCCCCTCGAAGCCCAGGCCATCCTCCCACATTCCCAAATGGGTATGGGCGTCGATAAATCCCGGAAAGAGCCATCCTCCTTTGGCGTCAAAGATAGGTTGGCATCCATCTTGTGGCAGTTCATCCATTGTCCCCACATCTCTGATTTTATCCTCTTCCACCTGGACCCATCCATTTTCAATGGCCGGACCTTCCATGGTGTATATCTTTGCATTGATAATCAGCATCCCATATCCTCCTTAGACTTTAGAAAAAAAGACGGAGTGTATGTTACACCCCGTCTTGCATCCATTGTTATGGTTTACCCTCGGCCAAATATCAACAGGTCTTCCCTCTTTATCGAGAAGAAGGACCACCTGCACGCCGGGAACGCCTTGATTCATTATTGCGCTTTAAGGTGGACATTTTCTCCTCGCTGACCTGCTTGAATTTAGACATCATATCCTCAAACGAAGTCGGTTCACTGCGGGTACTATGCCACTCAAACGAACCAGGACGGCCGCGGCTAGCCGAACGATTGGGGCGCTCTTCCGCCTTTTTCATGGAAAGGCTGACCTTGCCGTCGTCGCTGACGCTTAACACCTTGACCTTGACGGTCTGATTTTCCGTCACATAATCCCGGATCTCCTTGACATAGGTGGACGCCACCTCAGAGATATGCACAAGCCCAGTCTTACCGCCGGGCAGCTCAACAAATGCGCCGAATTTTGTAATGCCTGTTACCTTACCTTCAAGGATGGCTCCTACCTCAACCTGCATAAACTGAAAATATCCTCCTTTAGTCGCCCTTTGCCTTTCAGCCGATTAATTGCCGTTAATGGCTACGATGACCTGCTCATCGGGATACACATACCCCATCTCTCGGGCCATGCGCTCGATGTACTCCGGGTCTTCTCCAGAATCCAGCAAGGCTGACAAGTCCTCATTTTTAAGCGTCTGTTCGCGAAGCTGTTGATTGACATCGTCGAGTTCGTTCTCCTTAGCGCTAATTTGCAACTGCAAATTCACCAAGGACCCTACCAAATAAACCGCCAGTGCAAAGGCGGCGATTCTCAGCAGGATGCTTTTACGTTTCTTTTTTACAGCCTTCACAAACTCTACTCCCCTTTGCCGGCCTTTTTTGATCCTGAAAGGCGAATGCCATTAAAAAGATTATACAACAATGCCCGGTGCTTTTTCAAGCGGTTTTTGGCAGATATCCCAACTTTTTTTGTGGTCTGGCCCATTTTCCCCGTCCCTTTTCGGATGGCGCGCCAAAGCAGACGGAATGGTTTGGTAAGTGGAGTCCACACATACTTCTTTAAAAACATGGAAATACGGTGTAAGATCCTGGCGATCAAGCGGGCATTTTGAAGCATGAGCCAGCCTAGGGTACAATAATAAATGACCGCTCCCAGAAGTTCCCCTACAATAAGGAATCCTCGGATTTCTCCGGCGTTGGCCCAGAAGATAAAAAGAAAGGTGGCTACTCCACATGCCGTCCAATAGAAAAGGTCCTGGAAAAAGACCAGAACCTTTCCAGGACGCAGGATGATCCGATAAAACCGGAATATCTCGTAAAACGCCCCTAGTACAAATCCCACGCCGCAGGATAGCAGAAAATCCATGGTCTGATCGGCTAGGGAGATTCCCAATGCCCTCCCCCCTTATTTGAACAAACGGCCAAAAAATCCCGATCCCCGTTGCTGTTCATCGGTATAGATAAGGGATGAAATCTCGCCTTCCAGTGTCAGTTCCCCCGTCTCAATATTGAGCTTGTTGATATGCAGATTGTATCCCCGCACCGCAAGCTCACCCATATCGGTAAATACCGTGATATTCTGCTCATCAAAGCTGTCCACGTCCGACACGCCTGACACCGTTAGATTTCGCCGGTCCTCCAAAATTACGTTATGGGGCATCTTCATCGTCTTTTTTTCTTCTGTCATGCTTTATCCCTCCCGTTTATGGTTCACTTTATCCATATGACGGAAAGAATCCTTTTAGAAGCAAAGCGAGGGCCTTTTCCATATATAATTTGCTAATCGTCCCCGTCTTAACTTAGCATGCGATACATGAGCCCGGCGTTTTCCTTGGTAGCGTGTTCGGTCACCGCCAGCACCTCGGCTTTGACCACATTGGAGCCCAACGAGATTTCCAGGATATCCCCTACCTTGACATCGTAGGATGCACGGGCCGGTTTGCCGTTTGCCATTACCCGACCGGCGTCGCAAGCTTCATTTGCCACGGTACGGCGTTTAATAAGCCGCGATACCTTTAAATATTTATCTAATCTCATCGT
>CALCVR010000311.1 GCA_937905915.1 uncultured Eubacteriaceae bacterium | reverse complement strand
CGGGGGTTTGGTCGATTCCCGACGGTTCGGTGAGAGAACAGATTTTCAGGTTATCCCCTTGGATTTCGGCTACGGCCGGATTGGCCGACGCACTTAGATCTCCCCAGGGGGTTGTGGCTAGGGGAACTAGTAGCATTATGCACAATACTACGCTTAGAATTTGTTTCCACCACTTCATGTTTTTAAAACTCCTTTTCCCCTTTCTTTTCCATAAAAAACAAATGATATGGACGGGTCATATCATTGTTTAGATGTAAAAACATAATAATACTTTACCATTTAAATTTATTGTAGTGTATCCTTTAAATATGTCAATATATTTTGCTATAAATAAAGAGAGATTTTAGATATAAAGATGTGATGTTAAATTCTAAACGAAGGAAGGAATCAACCATGAATCGGATACCAAATCCAAACGATATTTTTCCCAATCAATATAAGACATCGTGCTTCATTAAGAACGTTATAACCGCTCCCAACATCCTTGTGGGAGATTACACTTATTACGATGATCCTATCGATCCGACAGCCTTTGAAAGAAACAATGTGCTGTTTAATTGGCCGGAATTTGGAGATAAACTGATCATCGGAAAATTGTGCGCCATTGCAAGTGGAACTCAATTTATCATGGGCCCTGCCAATCATCGGATGAGCAGCGTTACCACCTATCCATTTCATGTATTCGGAGGGGCATGGGAGGAGAATACGCCGCCGCATTTGTCCCAGCTTCCCTTCAGGGGGGATATCGTGGTGGGCAACGACGTGTGGATTGGACGAAATAGCGTCATTATGCCCGGCGTCACCATTGGGGACGGCGCCGTCATTGCCGCGTTTCAGTGGTGACCAAAGACGTGGAGCCTTACACAATGGCAGGAGGCAATCCCATCAGGCCCCTTAAACAGCGATTTAACCACCGGATGACGCAGCTTTTGTTGCAGCTCAAGTGGTGGGATTTTGAACCGGAAAAACTGGTGGATATCTTACCTCTGCTGTGCAACCTGGATTTGGAGGCTGTGAGAAAAGAGTTTAAAAAATTGGTCGACCATGCTCAAGAGGAGAAAAACCATCCATCCACTTGATTTTCCACCTTTTCCCGCATTTTAGCGGGATTGGGTTAAGGTTGACGAATTGTGGAACAAAAGGGGATGTCCAGACATAAGATAGGAATGAACCAAGCATGGATTGGAGGTTATCGCCCATGAACATTTATCGTTGTTCCGATCCGGAACAAAATCCGATTTCCCACTGGTTTTCCGAGCCAAACAATGCACCGGCTTTGGATGCTATGATGAAGGAGATGATGGATCAGAAACCGGAAGAAACCATGACAGATGGCTTTTTCCCGTCCTTCTACAGGCCTTCGGGGATGTGATGCCGCTGATATCTTAGATCTGGCTTTTAGACTAAAGGTCCTCCGGATGAAATTGTGCGGCAAGCGCTGAGACGCTGGCAGGCCCAAAACGCAGCTTTTTATGAGAACATACCTGCCGTCCATCCAAAAGGAGCCCTTAAGAAAGAGAGCCAAAACAAAAAAAGCATGACCGTCTTAGTCCATAAGACGGTCATGCTTTTTCTATTGCAATTTACACAAAGAATGAATTTCACATCTGTTAGTCGGAAAAGAGATCCGACAACTCGCTTTGACAGATGAGGCGAATGCCGCTTTTTGTGAGGATCTCACCGGCCTTTTGATTGTCGGCCACTCGGACAATCATATAAGCCCGATCCCTGCGGCGGGAGGTGAAGGCGTAGGCATACTCCAAATTGATGTCGTTTTGCCCAAGCAGGTCTAAAACGTGAACAAGGCTGCCCGGCTGATCGGGGATTTCCACCGCCAATACCGGCGTGATAGAGAAAATATAACCGGCTTCTTTTAGGACGCAGGCGGCTTTGTAGGAATCATCTACAATGATGCGCAAAACGCCGAAATCTTGGGCGTCTGCCATGGACAGTGCATGCATGTTGATGTGATTCTGATGTAAAAGGCGGGTGAATTCGGCCACCTGGCCAGGTTTATTCTCTATAAAGACAGAGAGTTGCTTGGCAGTCATACCATTAGCTCCTTTCGATAATTGAAATTGGGAGGTAACGTCGATGGACAAAGGAGAAAATCAATACAGGTTGCGCTTGTCGATAATGCGGACAGCCTTTCCCTCGCTGCGGGCGATGCTCTTGGGGGCCACCAGTTTGACCACGGCGTAAATGCCCAGCATAGCCTTGAGAGCGTCCACCAACTGTTTTTCCCGGGCTGAAACCTGGGACAAGGCGTCGGAGAACATCTCAGGCGTCATCTCCACCTGGACCTCCAACCGGTCGCTGTTATTTTCACGGCTGACCACAATCTGATAGTTGGCAGGATATCCCTGATTGAGCAGCACCGTCTCGATTTGGGACGGGAAGACGTTGACGCCCTTGACAATCAGCATGTCGTCGCTGCGGCCCATAGGCTTGGACATTTTTACATGAGTGCGGCCGCAGGAGCACTTCTCGTGAGTTAGGACGCACAGGTCACGAGTGCGGTAGCGGATCAGGGGGAAGGCCTCTTTGGTGATGCTGGTAAACACCAATTCACCCTTTTCGCCGTCAGGCAGAACCTCGCCGGTAACAGGATTGATGATCTCTGCAATAAAATGGTCTTCATTGATGTGCATGCCGGTTTGTTCGCAGCATTCAAAGGAGACGCCAGGACCGGAAATTTCGGTTAATCCATAGATATCATATGCTTTAATATTTAATTTTTTCTCAATATCCCGGCGCATTTCTTCGGTCCAAGCTTCGGCGCCAAAGATACCGGCCTTGAGTTTAATTTGATCTTGGAGGCCTTTCTCGCAGACAGTTTCAGCCAAATAGGCGGCATAAGAAGGGGTGCAGCAAAGGATGGTGGATCCCAAATCGCACATAAACTGGATCTGACGGTCGGTATTGCCTGAAGACATGGGCAGGGTCAAGGATCCCACTTTATGCGAACCGCCGTTGAGACCAGGGCCGCCGGTAAAGAGGCCGTAGCCGTAGCAAACATGCACCACATCGTCTTTGGTGCCGCCTGCGGCCATGATAGCGCGGGCACAGCAGTCCTCCCACAGATCGATGTCGTGCTGGGTGTAGAATGCCACCACCCGGCGGCCGGTGGTGCCGCTGGTAGACTGGATCCGTACACAGTCGTGCAAGGGAGCTGCCATGAGACCGTAGGGATAAGCGTCCCGCAAATCGTTTTTTGTGAGGAAGGGAAGTTTGTGAAGATCATCCACCGAACGGATGTCGTCAGGAGTCACCCCTTTTTGATCCATCAGACCGCGATAATAGGGCACGTTTTTATAGACCCGTTTTACTGTTTGTACAAGACGTTCATCCTGCCATGCACGGATCTGTTCCCGAGAGGCGCATTCAATCTCGGGCTGATAATAATTTGGCATGTAAAACAAACCCTTTCTTTTCTATTTTTCCACATCCTCCGCCCAATTAGAAGGGTGTGTTTTGTATAGTCTAGACGACTTTTGGAGATATTATAGCATTTTTATCCGTAAAGAACAATAAAAAACAGAGGCCCTTTTCCACTTTTTTAGAGGATGCTAAAATATAAGCGCCTCACCTGTCGAATTCCCCAAAAAGTATTCTGATTCTTATCGACATTGCAACCTGAGCCGATAGAGAGCATCCCGATTCTCTCCTGTGACACGCCGGGATTCCAAAGACTTTTGGATGGATTTCTGATAGGTAAAGCGATCGAGACGGCAGGTTTTCCAATAGGACAGCGTTTCGGCGGGAAAATGAACATAACAAATGGAAAGACACCATGCCGCCGCCATTTTAACATAGTAGCCTGGATGAGTAACACCATCTACACAAGCAAACACTCGATCTAAGTAAGAGGGAGTGATAAAGTAATCCAGCAGCATGACCAAGGCAAAGCGGACCGAAAATTCCTCTTCTGAGGCAAGATAAGGGGTGACGAAGTCCCATAGATCGTCAGGATGGCGGGCGAGAGGTTTTAGACTAACGCAAAAACTATCGCAAACCGACCAATTGTCAATCTTGGGGAGGAAGGAGGAAATCAATTGAAAGGACTCAGTTAGGTCGGTTTTCACAGCGCCGATAACCATTCCCTGTAAAAGGACTTCTTCAAAGAACTGATCGGAAGCAGTTTGAAGATATTCTCTGTAATTTCCTTTGGCAATCTCCTTGGCCAGACGGCGGAGATGTGGCAATCGAACTCCTAATAGGTTGACGTGATCGGGCAAAAGTTTCGCTGAGAAATCTCGATAACTCGGTTCTGCTAGGGCCATTAGCCGTTCCCGGATAGACTGATGCATCTATAAATCTCCTTGCAAATCGCTGTATATTTTTGGATTATAAATAAAGAATCGCACCTTGAATTATGTTCA
>CALCVR010000310.1 GCA_937905915.1 uncultured Eubacteriaceae bacterium | reverse complement strand
GAAATGTGATGAAAAAACGCATTTCTTACTCGTAAAAAAACGTCTTTTCCCCATACCCGTATCCATCGTCTTTTCCATCTATAGAACTTCAGCGCCAAATAGGCATTCTTTACCTTTCCTTCGCATGCGTTTTGAGCAATCAAACAGGCAAGTGCACCTTTAGGACGATAGCCGTCTTCCTCCCAGGCCCTCCAGATGCTTTGATCTTCAAGCAACTCCAAAGCCAGTTGTTTCTCAGCTACTTTCGGGATTAAATCCAAACCCATGGCGATCATCCCTTGTCGAGCCAATTTCCTATTTTGGGGTGTGTCAAGTCCGTCTTTCGCCAAACTATCCTGAAGATGCCTTTGATATTCCAATGCATCCTCGACGTGCTTTCTGGTAATATTGCGAACCGTACTGGACGTATGATAAAAATAATGATACAGAGGCCGGCTGACAAAATACATGGTTTCAGCCTTGTGAATTGCCTGCCATACAAAGAGGGCATCTTCCGCCATTCGGCGTCCTTTTTCAAATCGGATCTCATTTTCCCGCAAAAAGTCCAGGCGGTAAAGATTAAGAAAACAGCTGTTGAGCTGAGTGCCGCCCAACATCATAGGGATGGCCTGGGTGAGGATCATCTCTTTGTCCATAAGCGTCTTGCTCTGAATTCCATTTTCGGCCACCGTCACCTGCCCTAGCCTTTCGCACTGTCTCAGGTAGTGAATCATCTGGGCGCCGGTATCCTCCTCCGCTTGCAGAAGAAACGAAACAGCATCTTTTTCCAGCCAATCATCGGCGTCTAGAAATAACACATATTGCCCTTGTGCAGCATCCAATCCGGCATTGCGCGCCGCCGATACTCCTTGGTTTTCCTGCTCTATTACGCGCAAAAAGGGCACATGTTTTTCATAAGCTTTGGCAATATCCAGAGAATGATCGGTGGAACCGTCGTCTACGATGATGACTTCCACTTGTCCATTTTCTATATTCTCCTGCCCAACGGCTGAATCCAGGCAGCGGCCCAAATATTTTTCACAATTGTAGCAGGGGATGATAATGGTTGCCACAGACTGTTTTTGTTTCATCCAAATCTCCTCCCAAAGCGGTGAGAACCTTTTAGCTGAATAGACATATTATAATAGGATACGATTCTATTTGCAAGAAATACAGGCTGTTTTCATTTTAGGACAACAATCTGCTTTTCATCCAGCAGACAAACTGAAAAATTTTGCCAAATTATTGGTCTATTTGTGAAAAAATAGTCAAAACCCAATTGACTTCAACGTCCAAAAATACTAAAATAGAAGGTATCTTACAATCCGTTTCGCCCACGGGGCAAATCAAATGGAGGTATTGGATTTATGAGCAGAGTTTACAATTTTTCGGCCGGCCCTTCCATGCTGCCCGAATCGGTGCTAAAACGCGCCGCAGATGAAATGTTGGATTATCACGGCTGTGGTCAGTCGGTTATGGAAATGTCCCATCGCTCTAAAATTTACGGTTCGATCATCGAGGCCGCTGAGGCTGATCTCCGTCAAATCATGGGCATTCCGGACAATTACAAGGTTCTGTTCCTGCAGGGCGGCGCCTCCTCCCAGTTCGCTATGGTGCCCCTTAATTTGATGAACGGTTCCGGCAAGGCCGATTACGTCATCACCGGCCAGTGGGCCAAGAAGGCCTTTGCCGAAGGCAGCCGTTACGGCGAGGCCAAGGCTGTGGCTTCCTCGGCCGACAAGACCTTCTCCTACATTCCCAAATTGGACCCGGCTACCTTTACCAAGGACGCCGACTATTTCCACATCTGCATGAACAACACCATCTACGGCACCAAGTTCCATCAGCTGCCTGAGACCGGCGACGTGCCGCTGGTAGCCGACATGTCTTCCTGCATCCTGTCGGAGCCGGTGGACGTGTCCAAGTTCGGTGTGATCTATGCCGGCGCCCAGAAGAACTGCGGCCCTGCCGGTTTGACCATCGTTATCATCCGTGAGGACCTCATCGGCAAAGCCCGGGATATTACCCCCACCATGTTTAACTACCAGACCCATGCCGACAACGGCTCTATGTTCAACACCCCGCCCTGCTACGCCATCTATATTTTCGGCTTGGTGCTCCAGTGGATCAAGAACGAAATCGGCGGCCTGGATGCCATGAAGGCCCGCAATGAGGCAAAAGCCGCTGTCCTCTACGATTTCCTGGATCAGTCTAAGCTGTTCCGCGGCACCGTGGTTAAAGAGGACCGTTCCCTTATGAACGCCCCCTTTGTCACCGGCGACGCCGACATGGACGCTAAGTTTGTCAAGGCCGCTGAAGCTGCCGGATTTGTCAACCTGAAGGGCCACCGCTCGGTAGGCGGTATGCGCGCTTCCATCTACAACGCTATGCCCTTGGAGGGCGTGGAGAAGCTGGTTGCCTTTATGAAGGATTTTGAGGCAAACGCCTAATCTACATTTTACAAAACATCCAATTTATCGAAAAGGCGGAGTGATACTATGTATCGTATTCAAACGTTAAATAAGATCTCGCCCAAGGGTTTAGCCAACTTGGATGAGAATTATCAAGTGTCCGACACCATGGAGAATCCCGACGCCATTCTGGTCCGTTCGGCCTCCATGCATGAAATGGAATTGCCTGCGTCCTTAAAGGCCATCGCCCGCGCTGGCGCCGGCACCAACAACATCCCGGTGGACAAATGTGCTGAGGCCGGTATCGTGGTGTTCAATACCCCTGGAGCCAATGCAAATGCCGTCAAGGAACTGGTCATCGCCGGTATGCTGCTGTGCTCCCGTAAGGTCGTGGACGGCATCGAGTGGGCCAAATCCCTCAAAGGCAACGGCGACGAAGTGGGCAAGATGGTGGAAAAGGGCAAAAGCTCTTTCGTCGGCCCGGAAATCGCCGGCAAGAAATTGGGCGTTATTGGTTTGGGCGCCATTGGCGTACGGGTGGCAAACGCCGCCGCTGCGCTGGATATGGAGGTCTTCGGCTACGATCCCTACCTGTCGGTAGACGCCGCTTGGGGCCTTTCCAGCCGCATTACCCATGCCAAATCCCTGGATGAAATCTATCGCGAGTGCGATTATATCACCATCCACGTGCCTCAGACCCCCGATACCAAGGGCATGATTAACACCGACGCCATCGCCTCTATGAAGGAAGGCGTCCGTATCCTCAACTTTGCCCGCGGCGGCCTGGTCAATGAGCAGGATCTCATCGCCGGTTTGGAAGGCGGCAAGGTTGCGGCTTATGTAACCGACTTCCCGTCCGACGCTCTGCTGGGCGTAAAGGGCGTCATCCCGCTGCCCCATCTGGGCGCCTCCACTCCTGAGTCGGAGGAAAACTGCGCTTGCATGGCGGCCCGCCAGGTCAAGGATTTCCTGGAGAACGGCAATGTTGTCAACTCGGTCAACTTCCCCCGCGTGGAAATGGCCCGATCGGCCGGCTGCACCCGTATCTGCATCATCCATCGCAACCTGCCCAACGTGTTGAGCCATATCACCGAATCGGTGTCCTCCATCGGCCTTAACATTGAGAACATGCAGAGCCATTCCAAAAAGGATTACGCCTATGCCATCCTGGATGTCACTGGCGACGTCACCGACGAAGTCCTGAAGAAGATCGACGATAAAGAAGCCATCGTCCGCATCTGGACCCTGTAAAAAATCTATTTGAGAGAGTAATCCGGCGCGATAAACCCTAGTGGCGCGCCGGATTTTCTTTTGAAATAAAACTATTTTTCTTGCCATTTTAAGGGGCGGCGGTTACAATAAGAAAATAGGATTTTGTAGAGTACTGCTTTTTTGCGCTATTATGAAAAAGTAGGGCCTGCGCTTTTTATTTTTCTGTAAACAACGAAAGGAGATTCATTCATGTCCTTCAATCAGCTTGACGCACCTCAGGCGGGCGAACTTTCGGCCGTCATGCACACCAGTTTAGGCGATATCCGTATTCGCTTTTTTGCCGACAAAGCTCCCAAAACGGTGGAGAACTTCATCACTCACGCTAAAAACGGGTACTATAACGGCCTAATCTTTCACCGTGTCATCGACGGTTTTATGATCCAAGGCGGTGATCCCACCGGTACCGGTATGGGCGGTGAAAGCATTTGGGGGTCCCCCTTCCAGGATGAATTTGACCCTGATCTGCACAATCTCCGCGGCGCCTTGTCCATGGCAAATGCTGGCCCGGGTACCAACGGCAGCCAGTTTTTCATTGTCCAGGCGGCGGACTGCCCGAAGCAGATGATTGAACAGATGGAACAGCTTTCCGACCGCGGGTTCCCCACTCATGCTGTGGAGAATTACAAAGCGGTAGGCGGTACGCCCCATCTGGATTTCCGTCACTCTGTCTTCGGCCAGGTGGTAGAGGGGATGGACGTGGTAGATGCCATCGCCGCTGTGGCTACCAACGCTCAGGACAAACCGTTGGAGGATGTTGTCATCCAATCTATCGACGTAATGGAGTAAAATTTCTCCCTTATGATCCAAGAAAAAGCAAGTGAAAAACAGTAGAGAAAGGACGTTTCCCATGCGCAAATTCATTCGACGTATTTTGCTTTTAAGTTGCTGTGCCGCCCTCATGTTGGGCCTGACGGCCTGCGGCGGTTCCTTTGGCCCCGCCTCCCAGCTGGACGCCCCTAAAAAGGGCGAAACCATCGCTGTGATGCATACCACGATGGGTGATATCAAAATCCGCCTTTTCCCCGACCAGGCCCCTAAGGCTGTGGAAAATTTCACCACACATGCCAAAGACGGCTATTACAACGGTCTCAAATTCCATCGCGTCATTGAAGACTTTATGATCCAGGGCGGCGACCCGTTGGGTAACGGTACCGGCGGTGAAAGTATCTGGGGCACCCCCTTTGAAGATGAATTCGACGAGAACCTTCACAATTACCGCGGCGCTTTGTCCATGGCAAACGCCGGTCCTAACACCAACGGCAGTCAATTCTTTATTGTCCAGGCTGGGCCTGTCGATAATTCCCTCTATTCAGCCTACAGCCAGTACGGCTATAGGTTCGGCGAGATGGATGAGAAAGTCAAGGAAACCTATGCCGAAGTAGGCGGCACCCCTTGGCTGGACGGCGTCTATACCCCCGACAGTTCGGGCCATACGGTATTCGGCCAAGTGTTTGAGGGGATGGATGTCGTGGATTCCATCGCCGCTGTGGAGAAAATCCCCACCACCGACGGAAGTCAGCCCTCTACCCCTGCTGAAGACGTTCTGATCAATTCCATCGACATTGTGGAGTACGAAGGCTAAACCTCTCACTTTTCTACCTAACAGCAAAACACCTTCTGGAACAGTTCCAGAAGGTGTTTTTTTATGATCTTAAAAGGATCCCCCTAGGTTATTCGCCAAACAAATAGGTGATCTCCACCACATCCTCTTTGAGCACGCAATAGTATTCGTAAAGGGTCAAAGCCCGATCCCGGTAGTAATCCAGGCGGTATTTGTCATACGCTTCTTCCCTCTCCTGCTCATCAGGATAACGTTCGGTGAGTAAATTATAGTATAACGCCTGCTGCTCATCGTTTTGGATGGACCAAGCATCCTGGGCATTTTGCAGCAATACGCTCTGCTGCTCACTGCAAGCGCTTAAAGCAAGCTGAAAGGCATTGTCAATCTCATCCCGCCAGTAGCCCATAAAAGACTCATTTAATTGGGATCTCGATTCGCCGGCATTTAGGTGCTCTTGATAAGCTTTATCTAGAGGATTGCTGTTCTCCAGCGCCGACCGAATGGAGGGATCTATGGTCTGTAGACTGCCCGATTCCCACTGCGTTTGAGAATCTTCCGGTTGGGAATAGGCATTGCCGGCATCTCCCACTGAAACGGTAGTTCCCTGCCAAGAGGAGACGGGCTCCTGGGAGC
>CALCVR010000309.1 GCA_937905915.1 uncultured Eubacteriaceae bacterium | reverse complement strand
AGTTCAGAATTGTAAGAATCAATTCTTGATCCTGTTCCGGTAAAGCATCCACAATGTCATAAGCTTTGGATGATAGGGTTTCTATCTGTTTGCCGTCCCCTACCAACTTTTCAAACAACACTTCCAAAGGTAATTCCAATGCACTGGCGATTTTCCATATACTTTCGATGGTTGCGTTTTTCTCGCCTCGTTCCACTTGACCAATGTAAGTTGGATGAAGACCACATTTTTCAGCTAACTGCTCTTGACTTAATCCTTTGCGCATTCTGCAGTGTTTCAATCGTTCTCCTACTGTCTTGATAATCTGGTTCAATCTAGTCACCTCAGAAATAGACTAAAGGCATTGAAGTTTATTTTCTATAGACTATTGATATTAATCGAGTTTTCGTCTATACTATAAATAAGATTCCAACTACATTATGTACTATGAATATGCAACCCATTCAATGGGAGTTAATTTTATGTAAAATCTTTGATTTTCTCTTTGTTTTAGTAATGTATTAAATCGGTTTTATTCTCTTTTATATTTATAAATCCTTCTTTATGATTTTTTCTTTTTTCATCTCCAAGAAATGCCGGGGCGAATTAATTTGCCTCGGCATTTCTCTATTTTCTGAACTTCAAAGGAATTTATTGCTCTTTGGGATTACCTTCCCCGACTGTTCTTCTCTCAGAAAAGAGAAATATTTGATCCATTGGCTCATCGGTTGCCTGAGGCGAAAAATAGGGGTATAATAAAGTTGTATTCATCATAATCAATCGTCCAGAAAAATTGCTCTTGTGAAAGGATAAAAAAAGATGCAGGAAAAGCAATTGCTCCAACAAGTTTGCCATCAATTGGTGGTATCTTTTCACCCCGAGAGGGTGATTCTATTTCATAAAAAAGTGTCCCCAGATGGTTCGCTTCTTTCTTTTAAATTGTGTGTTATCCTAGATACTGACGATGTCCTTGCCATGGAACAAAAAATTTACCTGACCCTAGACTTTGATCTCCCCTACGATGTCTTGGTATATACCCCTGCTGAATGGGCCCAATACTTGGTTGATCCCGATTCCTTTGCCTCCCATGTCAATCAAAGAGGGACGGTGCTCTACCATGGGTAGGCGGGGAGAACGCTCCGGCGACAGCCGCCATTATTTCGACTGGTTGGAATTCGCCAGCCAAGATCTGCTGGCCGCCCGCATTTTATTGGAAGAAAGTCAATGCCTTCCTTCCGCCGCCTTCCACTGCCAACAGTGCATTGAAAAGGCCCTGAAAGCTTATGTCCTCTTCCGAAAGGGTCTACATGTGGATGGCCACAACTTGACTTGGTTATGCCGCCAAGCGGTTAAAATAGATTCCTCTTTCCGCCAGTGGATGGATGAAAGCGCCTTTCTCAACCGCTACTACATTGAAACCCGTTATCCATCTGATCACACCTTACCGTTAACCAAAGATCGTCTCCAAAGGGTTTACTCTATGGCCCAAGACATGTATAATTTCATCTGCAAGGAAGTGTACGGCGATCTGGATGAAATAAACCTTTCTGAACAGGAGTCCACTTAAAAAGTAACATCCTACAATGTAGTGATTTTTATCACTTCTGCCGCTAATTTCTCAGCGTCTAAAAAGGTGGAAAGCATCCCTGCCTGCGCCCGAAAAGACGGCGCGCCTCGCAGTCCCTTCATATACCACCCAGCGTGTTTGCGAGCCTCCAGCATGCCGCCCCGCTCTCCTTTGAGCTCACACATGCGCTTAATGTGCTTTAGCATCACCAGCATACGTTCCTTTACCCCCGGCAAAGGCAGCATACGGTGGTGATCAAGCCATGCATTGATTTCCCGGAAAATCCAGGGCGTACCCAAAGCGCCGCGGCCTACCATGACGGCGTCACATCCCGTCTCTTCTAAAAGGCGGGCAGCATCTTCCGGACGAAACACATCTCCGTTGCCGATAACCGGTACGGTTACCGCTTGCTTTACCGCTCGGATAATATCCCAATCGGCCGTAGGGGCGTACATCTGGTTGCGGGTCCGGCCGTGTACTGTGATGGCTGCCGCGCCAGCCTGTTCACACACTTGGGCCACTTCCACTGCGTTAACCGATTGATTGTCCCACCCTTTGCGGATCTTGACCGTAACCGGCACGTCGGATGCCTTTACCACTGCTTCTACCAGCTGGCCGCATCGGTCTGGATCCCTCATCAAAGCACTGCCGCAGCCGTTGTTGACAATTTTAGGAGCCGGGCAACCCATATTGATATCGATGATGTCGGGGTGATACTCCATAACCATACCGGTTGCCTCAGCCATAATAGCAGGATCATCCCCGAAAATTTGCAAGGCAATGGGGCGTTCCTCTTCCCCATACTGCAAAAGCTCCTTTGATTTTCGGTCACCGTATACAAGGCCTTTGCTGCTGACCATCTCTGAGGTTGTCATGGCGGCGCCATATCCAGTGCACAATTCCCGAAAGGCCCGATCGGCTACCCCTGCCATAGGCGCCAGCACAGCCCTTCCCTCGATATGGCACGATCCAATATGCATGATATTCTCCTCTCTGCACAGCAGTCAACATTCTTCCCCTTATCCTAGTATCCACCTTTCTGATAAGGAAAACCATCTTTATATTTTATTATTGCTGATCTAAGCCAGATTGTCAAATACAAAACCAATCGGAGTGATTCATTTTGAAACTTCTTGTCCTAGACGGAAACAGTATCCTAAACCGCGCCTTTTATGGGATCCGCCTTTTGACCACTAAGGACGGACGTCCTACCAACGGCATCTACGGTTTTTTAACCATTCTTCTCAAACTGCTGGAGGATTTATCCCCAGACGGCGTAGCTGCCGCTTTCGATCTGCGCGCCCCCACCTTCCGGCACAAGATGTACGCCGGCTACAAGGCAAACCGCAAAGGCATGCCTCCGGAATTGGCCGCACAACTGGAGCCTTTGAAGGAGATTCTAACGGCTATGGGCATCCGGGTACTGGCCTGTGAGGGATGGGAAGCCGACGATATTTTAGGTACTCTGGCTCATGCCTGCCGTCAGGAAAACGATCAATGCGTCATCGCCACCGGGGACCGGGATTCCCTCCAGCTGGTAGGGGACGGGGTCACCGTCCGTCTGGCCACCACCAGACAAGGACGTCCGGAAGCCACCCTGTACGATGAGCAGGCTATCAAAGAACAATACGGCATTTTACCTCGTCAGCTCATCGACGTCAAGGCTCTTCAAGGGGATTCTTCCGATAATATCCCCGGCGTTGCTGGAATTGGTCCCAAAACTGCTTGTGCGCTGGTACAGCAGTTCGGTTCTTTGGACGGCGTCTATCAACATCTCGACGACGAATCCATCAAAAACGCGGTGCGCAATAAACTGGCAGCGGGCAAGGATTCCGCCTATCTCAGCCGGGAATTGGGCATCATTCGCGTGGACGCACCGGTGGATCTGGACCCCAAGCACTATCTTTTAGCCAAACGGGATGACGGTGCATTGGCCCGTCTTTTGGCCCATCAGGAATTGTTTTCCCTGATTGACCGGCTGCATCTGACCTCATCGGCGCCTGTGGAATCCCAAAAGCCCCAACAATCGGATGATTCTTTGGAATGGGTTCCCCAACCTGAGGGACAGGAACTCATGCAGACGCTTCAGAAAGCTGAGAAAATTAGTCTTTCCCCCGTACAACAGGATGGGGAGCCATTCTCTTTTGTGGTGCGGGCGGGAAACATTTTATTCCATCTGAAAAATCATTTGGAAGTACTATGTACTTTGGAATCTCCTATTTTCTGTGAGGACAGCAAGGCAATCTATAAAGCCTTTATGAATCAAGGCATCCCACTTCCCGGCCATCTGGTGGATGTGAGTCTCGCTGCCTATCTGTTAAACCCATCCGCATCTGGATACGACGTCTGGCCCAGGAATACGACATTCCTACTCCTTCATTGCCTGAGGAGGGCCCTTCCGACGCCACAGCCCGGGCGGCAATCCTTCCTCCCTTGGCCGAAAAACTATTGGAACAAATCGAACAGAATGGTCAGCATGAACTGTTTTACACCATCGAGCTTCCCCTGGCCAAAGTACTGGCTGAGATGGAGCAGGTCGGATTTGCTGTGGATACCGACGGCATCCAAGAATTCGGTCTCCAGCTGGACGGCCGCATTCAGGAAATCTCGGCTACTATTTTTGACTTGGTGGGTTATGAATTCAATCTTAATTCTCCCAAGCAGCTGGGAGAGGCTCTGTTTGTAAAATTGGGTCTCCCGGCCAAGAAAAAGACCAAAACCGGGTATTCCACCAATGCTGAGGTGCTGGAAAGCTTAGCCGACGCCCATCCGGCGGTGGCCATGCTGCTGGAATACCGCCAGCTTTCCAAGCTCAAATCCACCTATTGCGACGGCCTTCTAAAGGTGGTCGGTCCTGACGGGCGGGTTCGTTCCACCCTCAACCAGACCGAAACCCGTACCGGCCGCATCAGTTCCACCGAACCTAATCTCCAGAATATCCCCATCCGCACCCAATTGGGACGGGAAATGCGCCGTTTCTTTAAGGCCAAAGACGGATGGGTCCTTTGCGACGCCGACTACAGCCAGATTGAACTGCGGGTGCTGGCCCATATGGCCGGCGACAAAGCCATGATCGACGCCTTCCGTTCAGGGGAAGATATCCATCAGATCACAGCGTCCCAGGTATTCCACATGCCTCCTGAGATGGTGACTCCTCTGATGCGCAGCCGTGCCAAAGCGGTCAATTTCGGCATTGTATATGGTATCGGCGCTTTCTCCCTGGCCAAGGATATCGGCGTCTCCCGGGCCGAAGCCAGCAATTATATCAAAGGGTATTTTGCCACCTACGCAGGCGTCAAACGGTATATGGACCGGGTTGTAGAGGATGCAAAAAAAGAGGGATATGCCCAAACATTGTTTGGCCGGCGCCGGTATTTACCAGAATTGACTTCCTCCAATGCTAACCTGCGGGCTTTTGGGGAACGGGTGGCCCGCAATATGCCGGTCCAGGGTACAGCGGCCGACATCATTAAAATCGCCATGATCCGGGTCCGGAACCGTTTAAAGGAGGAAGGGCTGAAAGCCCATATGATCCTTCAGGTACACGATGAACTATTGGTAGAAGCTCCTGGGGACGAAGCCGACCGGGCATCGGCTATTTTGAGGGAAGAGATGGAAGCGGCCGCTCAGATGGCCGTCCCACTCAAAGTGGATGTGGGCCAAGGAGAAACCTGGTACGACGCCCACTAGCAGGCAGTGCCTGCTTCCGCGCCGCGCTCCAAGGTTTCTCTAACCTCAACCCAGGCATCCCGCGAGAATCCTTTGCGTTGAACCATAATTCAATTTTCCCTAGGCACCGCCCTAAGGCCCTCCTGATATTAACCCAGGCAGCCCGTGATTCAACTACTTCTTTATTTTGAAACAAGCCATAAGGAGCCATCTTATGAAAATTCTATTTGTCTGTACCGGCAATACCTGCCGCAGCCCTATGGCGGCCGCTATCGCCAGGCAAAAATTATCTCAATTAGGCCGGGATGATATCCAGGTCGACAGTGCCGGCCTTGCCGTATTTGGTCCCGATCCCGCGGCGGACAATGCTGCCAAAGCGATGGCAGAAATCGGCATTGATCTCACCGATCACCGGTCCCGCCCCCTTCGATTTGACGAAATCCCTGCTACCGATTGGTTTGTGGCTATGACTCCTTCCCACGCCGCCGCTCTCTGTTCAGCCGGCGTTTCTCCCGATCACATTACTATATTAAATGTATCCGACCCTTTTGGCGGCAGCTTAGAGGTCTACCGTCAAGCCCGGGATCAAATCAGCGCAGCGGTGGATCGGTTGCTGGAAGAGGTGCTTCCTTGTGATTGATCCCATCCCTTCTATGGTGGAACCGTTGCGCATCGCTCCCATGGCGGAGGACGACATCCCTCATCTGGCGCGTCTGGAATCCGTCTGTTTTTCTTCCCCCTGGAGCGAGGATGGGCTTCGGGAAGAGCTCCAAAATCCCAACGCTGTCTTTTTGGTGGCCAAACGGGGAGAGACCATTGTAGGATATCTGGGTTTTTACCATGTCTTAGACGAAGGTTCGATTGCTAATGTAGCGGTTTTTCCAGAATCCCGGCGTTCGGGTGTGGCCTCCGCCCTGCTACAAGCCGTCATCGATTACGCTTATGGCCACGGTATCGCCCGCATGACATTGGAAGTCCGTCCATCCAATATGGCTGCCCTTCGTCTTTATGAATCTTTTGGTTTTTCTGAAGTGGGACGGCGGCGGCGGTTTTATACAAAGCCCGACGAGGACGCCCTTATCCTGGCTCGGGAATTTTCCCACAATGGGTAGATATTCTATCTTGGACTTTGCCGGCTGGTTCCACGTGAAACTAGATCAAACATATTTTGTTTTTTACAAATAGAAAATTTTATTTTTTTGCCGCCCTGCCCCCTTTGGAGAAAAAAGGAGGCTATGTGCGGCCTGACAAAAAGGATGTGTCGTTTTAAAATGCATATTTTGGCCATTGAATCCTCTTGCGACGAGACGGCCGCCGCCGTTGTGGACGATGGAAGATCTATCCTATCCTCGGTGGTGGCCTCCCAGGTGGAGGAACATAAATTATACGGCGGTGTGGTGCCGGAGATCGCCTCCCGTCGTCATGTGGAATCCATCTCCGGGGTGGTGCGCCAGGCTCTGGAAGAGGCGGGCCTTTCCCTCAATCAAATAGACGCCGTAGCCGTCACCTACGCCCCAGGTCTTATCGGCGCTTTGCTGGTTGGAGTCAACTTTGCCAAAGGATTAGCCTTGGCCGCCGGCAAACCTTTGGTTCCTGTACATCATCTGCGGTCCCATATTGCCGCCAATTATCTGGCCCACCCCGACTTAGAACCTCCTTTTTTGGCCCTAGTGGCCTCCGGGGGGCACAGCCATATTATTGAGGTCAAGGATTACACCACCTTCCACGTCCTGGGCCGTACCCGGGACGACGCCGCCGGCGAAGCTTTCGACAAAGCTGCCCGCTCTATGGGCCTCCCCTATCCAGGCGGGGTCCATATGGACAGGGTAGCCAAAGAGGGCAATGCCGACGCCTTCCGTTTCCCCCATCCCAAAGTGGAAGGCGCTCCCTATGATTTTTCCTTCTCCGGACTTAAAACCTCTGTGATCAACCTGATCCACAATGCAAATCAAAAGGGGGAACACCTTCCCTTGGCCGATCTGGCCGCCTCCTTCCAAAAGGCGGTGGTGGACGTGCTGTGCGACCGTCTCATGAAGGCGGCCGACGACACCGGCGCCAAACAAATTGTGCTGGCGGGAGGGGTATCGGCCAATTCCAGGCTCCGCAGGGAAGCTGAAAAATTATGCCTTCAGCGGGGAATCCCCTTGTTTGTGCCGCCTCTCAGCCTGTGCGGCGACAATGCCGCCATGGTGGGGGCCCAGGGCTACTTTGAATACCAAAACGGGCACCTGGCCGGCCCTGATTTAAACGCTACGGCCAATATGTCGATTGACCAGATCAAACCCGGGCGTTTGGCTTAAAGGGTGAAATGTCCCCTTTATTTGTCTCTTTTGTTTGATATATCCCGGGGATACCCTTCGACAAAATAGGCAACATCACAAAAATGACAGGGCAGGATGGAATCGTTAGAAAATTCACAGTTTCGTCCTTGCATCCACCTAGAAATCATAGTATAATGATAGCAAATTGGATTTTTAGAGAGGAGATTTGACTATGGCACTCACAACCAATCCCCATGTCCTGAAGTGGATTGACGAAAGCATCGCCTTAGTAAAACCGGACAAGGTAGTCTGGATCGACGGCTCTGAGGAACAACTCAACGAGCTGCGCGAGCAGCTGCTTCCTGCACCGCACCGCCGTCAACGACGTTGCCCGTGTGGAAGGCCGTACCTTCATCTGCTCCCGCAAGGAAGAAGACGCTGGCCCTACCAACAACTGGATGGATCCCAAGGAAGCCTATGAAAAGGTCGGTAAGCTGTACGACGGCGCTATGAAGGGCCGCACCGCTTACATCATCCCCTATTCCATGGGCCCCATCGGCTCCCCCTTCTCCAAGGCCGGCGTTGAAATCACCGACTCCATCTACGTCGTGCTCAACATGGCCATCATGACCCGCATGGGCAAAGAGGTCTTCACCGCTCTGGGCGACAGCAATGACTTTGTCCGCGGCCTGCATGCCAAAGCCGATCTCGACGAAGAGAATCGTTACATCCTCCACTTCCCGGAGGACAACACCATTTGGTCCATCAACTCCGGTTACGGCGGAAACGTCCTGCTGGGCAAGAAGTGCTTCGCCCTGCGCATCGCTTCCTACCAGGGTAAGAACGAGGGCTGGATGGCTGAGCATATGCTCATCCTGGGCCTGGAGAATCCCCAGGGCGAAGTCAAGTACGTCGCCGCTGCATTCCCGTCGGCCTGCGGCAAGACCAATCTGGCCATGCTGATCCCGCCTGAGATTTACCGCAACAAGGGTTATAAAGTCTGGTGCGTGGGCGATGACATCGCTTGGCTTCGCATCGGCCCCGACGGCCGCCTCTGGGCTGTCAACCCCGAAAACGGCTTCTTTGGCGTCGCTCCTGGCACCAACGAGAAGTCCAATCCCAACGCTTTGGCTTCTACCCGTCAGGGCACCATCTTCACCAACGTTGTCCATAACCTGGACGACAATACCGTTTGGTGGGAAGGTCTGGATAAGAATCCGCCTCGCAACGCTCTCAACTGGAAGGGCGAGAAGTGGGACGGCGCTACCGCTACTGAAAAGGGCGCTCATCCCAACAG
>CALCVR010000308.1 GCA_937905915.1 uncultured Eubacteriaceae bacterium | reverse complement strand
AATATCTTATAAATAAAAATATAATTATATGTATAAAACAAATAGAGATATTACAAATAGCGCTCGGTTTTCCAATACAAAATCCCTGCTATCCAAATTACGGCAGCAGGGATTGCATTTTTATCTATAAAAGCTGCTCGCTTAAAGCGGCCAATTGATCCAAGGTAAGCTGTTCGGCCCGGGAAGTAGGAGGGAGCCCTACCGCCTCCAGAGCCGCTGTCACCACAGGCTTGGGGATGCCCAAACCGGCGCTGATGGAGTTAGAAACCGTCTTGCGCCGCTGCCCAAAGGCCGCTTTCACAAGGGCAAAAAAGCGGCGTTCGTCGGTGACTGATACTGGTGGGGCGGCGTGTAGATCCAGGCGGATGACGCAGGAATCCACCTTAGGAGCCGGTAGAAAAGATCCTCGGCTCACCTGAAATAATATCCGCGGCGCGGCGTAATAGTGTACGGCGGCGCTGATGGCGCCGGAAGCCCTGGCGCCGGGAGCGGCACAGATGCGGTCGGCCGCTTCCTTCTGTACCATCACCGTAATGGATCGAAACGGGAGGCGGCTTTCCAGCAATGCCATTAGGATAGGGGAGGTGATATAATAGGGCAGATTGGCGCATACCACCACGTCCATCCCGGGAAAATGTTGTTCCAAAAACGTAGGGAGATCCAGTTTGAGGATGTCCCCATGGACGACGCTGACGTTGGGGAGATCGCCAACTGTCTCTTCCAGTACAGGAAGAAGGCGGGCATCCACCTCTACTGACACGACCTTTGCCGCCACTTTAGCCAGTTCGGTAGTCAATACGCCGATGCCAGGCCCGATTTCCAGCACACCGGTGGACTGATCCGCCCCGGACTGGTCAGCCATGCGTGGACAAACCGAAGGATTGATCAAAAAGTTTTGCCCCAAAGCTTTGGAGAATTGAAACCCATGACGGTCTAAGAGCTGGCGGATGGTAGAAATGTTGGAGAGATTCATATCCATAATGGGATCCATTCCCCTTTTTCATAGAATTTGGATAAGATAAGCCCAGAAGTAAGCCGGCTTAACCTGCCTTTATTATAACATACCGGAGCTTTTTCGCAAAATACAATTGTCAGGATGAAAAAAATCGGATATCATGAAAGAAACAGCTTGCGTACAAGGGGAGGAGTCCGGGATGAAACGACGGGATAAAGAGAATTATTATTTGGATATTGCCGAGACGGTGGCCGAACGCAGCACTTGTTTGCGCCGCGGATTTGGCGCCATTATTGTGAAGAACGATCAGATTATCGCCACCGGGTATAACGGCGCGCCGCGAGGATCCAAAAACTGTTCCGACTTAGGCGTCTGCCTGCGGGAAGAGATGGGGATCCCCCGGGGGGAAAGGTATGAGCTTTGCCGATCGGTTCACGCAGAAGCAAACGCCATCATTTCAGCTGCCCGAAATGATATGATTGACGCCACTTTATATCTGGCCTGCAAGGATATGAAAACCGGTGAACTGGTGGTGGGGACCAATTCCTGCTCCATGTGCAAACGCCTTATCATCAACGCCGGCATCAAACGGGTGGTTATCCGCAACACCAGGGATGAATTCACCGCTATCTATGTCCAGGATTGGGTGGACGATGACAACGCCATCAACGGCATCGGCGGATATTGAGGTTGACTTTTCTTCCAAAGTGATAGAAAAAGCTGAGGATATCTTAGATATCCTCAGCTTTTTTCGTTATGGATTAGAACAGAAGCCCAACCTGATAAATCACAAAGGTGACCGACCAGGCCACGGCCAGTTGGAAGAGAGCCGAAACAAGCATCCATTTGGTGCTTCTGGATTCCCGCCGGATGGTGGCCATGGTAGCCACGCACGGGATATAGAGCAGGCAAAATACCATCAAGCAGAAAGCATTGAGCTGGCCGAATCCAGCTGATCCCAAAATACCGACCAATGTATTCATACCGTCGCCGGAGTTGATATTGGGGATGTTAAACAACACCGCACAGCTGGATACCACCACCTCCTTGGCCGAGATACCGGCGATCAATGCCACTGCGATCTGCCAGAATCCCAAGCCGATGGGGGCGAAGAAGGGAACCAAACCGTGTCCCAGCATGGCGCCAAAGCTACCCGACATATCGGTAGTATACCCTTGAGGGCCAAAGTTTAGGATCATCCACATGATGATGGAAGCGATAAAAATGGTAGTTCCCGCTTTGGTAAGATAATCTTTGATCTTTTCCCACACATAAATGGCCACCGTCCTGGCGCTGGGGGCCTTGTATTCCGGCAGCTCGATGAGAAGGTAATTCTCCGCTTTTTTCCGATCCACCAGATGGATAACGGCTGCAACCAGGATAGCCACCGCCAATCCGATGACATACATGGAGTAAGCCACCAGCATGGCGTTTTCCGCAAAGAACATTTCTGAAAATAAAATGTAAATAGGAAGGCGGGCGCTGCAGCTCATAAAAGGGGTGATGAGCATCACCTTAAAACGGTCTCGCTTATCCTCTAATGCGCGGGAAGCCATAATGGCGGGGACTGTACAGCCGAACCCTAAAATCATAGGGATGAAAGCCCGGCCGGAAAGCCCCAATTTACTCATCATGCCCTCCATGACATAGGCCACACGGGACATGTAACCGCTATCCTCCAAAAAGGCCAAGGCCAAAAACAGGATAAAAATATTGGGGAGAAAGGTAAGGATTCCCCCTACGCCAGCGATAATTCCGTCCACCAGCAAGGAGCGGAGCATATCGTTTACCCCGATGGCCACCAGCCCGTCGCTGGCCAGAGAGGAGAGACTCTCGATACCCATTTCAAAGTACCCTTTGAGCCAATCGCCTATGGTAAAAGTGAGGACGAATACCACCGCCATAATGCCTAAGAAAATGGGAATGCCCCAAATACGATGGGTCAGTATGCGGTCCACCTTTTCGGTTAAGGCGTCTTGGCGGTCCTTATTGACCAGAACTTCATCAATGATTTCACTGATAAAATCATACTTTTGATTGATGATGTCCGATTCATAATTTCGGTCCAATACATCTGGAAGGTCTACTGGATAATGCTCGGTGATCTCTTTATCCTGCTCCAGCAGTTTGATGGCGTGCCAGCGCGGATTTTCAAGGGTTGGATATTTTTGTTGCAGCTCGGCTATGATCAAATCGATTTTATCCTCAATGTTGTCGCTGTACACCATGGCGTATTCGGCATGGTGATCGTGAGGATGGCAGGAGGTGTAGGAATGCTGATGGATCAGCCGATCCGATTGGCCGTGTTGTTTATGGTGAGCGGCGGCATGAAGAAGAACGTCCAAACCAGTGCGTTTCCGGGCTGAAACGGGGATGACAGGGATTCCCAACATCTCAGGCAGACGGTGGATGTCAATTTCCATCCCACGCTTCTCCACAATGTCCATCATGTTGAGGGCCAGTATCACCGGCTTGCCAAGCTCTAAAAGCTGCAGGGTCAGATACAAATTGCGTTCCAAAGCCGACGCATCGGCCACGTCGATGATGACGTCCACCTCATCGCTCAGGATAAACCGGCGGGATACCTGTTCCTCCATAGTGTAGGAAGTAAGGCTGTAGGTGCCGGGAAGGTCCACCAACCGGATATTGAGATCGTGATGCCGGATGGCGCCTTCCACCTTCTCCACCGTGACGCCCGGCCAATTTGCCACCTTAAGATTGGCTCCTGTGTAGGCGTTAAACAGAGTGGTTTTACCGCAATTTGGATTGCCAATAAATCCAATCGTCAGATTTTCGCTCATCCTCTTCACTCCACAAAAATGTTTTTGGTAATATTACGCCCTAAGGCAAATCGAGTCCCCCTGACCTTGACAAGACGCCGTGACTTTTGCTGTTTAAAACCGTCACCGGCGTCCCCCTGGTCATACCGAGGGCCTCGAGACGTTTTTCCATATTCAGAGGAAGGTGAATGTCCTCCACTCGGTAGCTGTTACCGATTGTCCCATCGCTTAGAACCATCCTGGTACCTCCTTTTGCACGAACCGCCGAACAATCAAGATACAAGTGTTGGATAGATATTTTATGTCGATTTCAAGCATACGCGCCTATTTTCAATCTTTTTTGACAGACACTATTTATTGTAATTCACTTTTTAGGACAATACAAGGTATTTTTCTCCTGTCAAAGGACAAATTTTGCAGCAGTGCAATAAATGGTTAAGAAAGCCATATAAAAGGGAGCAGATTGTAGCCTACAACCTGCTCCCTACCAATGAAATTGGTAAATATGGCGATGGTTTGGACAGCGTCGCCGTGCTCGATGCCGTCCTGCACATAGTGTTTAATATGTCCTTCCGACCGA
>CALCVR010000307.1 GCA_937905915.1 uncultured Eubacteriaceae bacterium | reverse complement strand
TGTAGATCTTGGCGGTGACGTCATTGTAATTGCCGGTGCCCAAATGGACGTAGCGCTTCATAGACTGCTGTTCCCGGCGTACAATAAGCGTAATCTTGCTATGGGTTTTGAGCCCGGGCAGACCGTAGATCACATGACATCCTGCCTTTTCCAAGCGGAGGCCCCATTGAATGTTATTCTCCTCATCAAAGCGGGCTTTGACTTCAAGAAGTACCGTCACCTGTTTTCCAGCTTCAGCAGCCTTGGCCAGAGCATTGACAATAGGGGAGTTGCCGCTGACTCGATAAAGAGTTTGTTTAATGGCCAACACTTGAGGATCCGATGCTGCTTCCTCCAAGAACTTCACCACCGGCAGAAAGCTCTCATAAGGGTGATGGAGCAAAACATCGCCATGACTAATGCAGTCAAAGATACTCTTGTAATTGCGGAATACATCCGGCACTTCCGGAATATAGGGCCGATAACGCAAATGATCAAAACCAGGAATACCGTAAAGCTGTTTCATCAAAAAGTCCAGGTTTAAAGGGCCATGGATGCGGAAGATCTCATCCTCTGTAATCTCCAGCTCACGGCGCAGGATGCCAAGCATACGGGCATCAACTTCGTGATCGATTTCCAAGCGAATGACCGATCCCCATTTCCGCATACGCAAGGAGCGTTTGATCTCCTGGAGAAGGTCCTCTGCACCTTCCTCCTCAAAGGAAAGGTCTGCATTACGGGTGATGCGGTATGGAGTGCAGGAGATAACCTCCCATCCTTCAAACAAGCGTCCAATGTTGAGAGAAATGACCGATTCCAAAAGGATAAAATCGGTATCGGGGCTTGATCATACGCGGCAAAACCGAAGGTACCTGCACGGTAGCAAATACAGGTTGCCCATCTTCTCCCTTTAACAATACGCCTAGGTTTAAGCTTTTATTCAAGATAAGCGGAAACGGACGGGAAGAATCCGCCGCCATAGGTGTGAGCACAGGATACACTTCATGCTCAAAAAAGAGGGCCAATTGGTGCTTTTGTTTGCGGCTCAATTCATCCGGATGCAAAATGCGAATGTGATTTTTGCATAGTTCCGGCAAAATATGGTCGCGGTAAATGCGATACATATCGCTCATCATCTGATGGGTACGTTTTCCAATGCGTTTGAGTTGAAGCTCCGGCGTTAGCCCAGAAGCATCGGGGCGTTTATAACCGGCCTGTAACTGATCCCGCACAGAAGCCACTCGAATCATAAAGAATTCATCTAAGTTTGTGCTGGTAATGGAGAGAAATTTCATCTGTTCGAAAACAGGATTGTTGGAATGAAGCGCCTCCATCATACAGCGATGGTTAAATTCCAGCCAAGACAATTCTCGATTGGTATAATAAGACGGATTGTCATAATGGTCAGACATAAGGATTCTCCTTTTCTTTTGAGAAGCGTTCAACATCCCCAGCAAAGCGCTGGATGGTGAACCCAAGATGCGTATATACATAATATACCACGCACCGGCTATTTATTCAATCATCAATCGGGAAATCGCCTTTCGGCCAGGATAACCTTCATTCATGGATCATTATGACCTTCTTGTCATTTTAAAATAGCTGTGCTATAATGGCAACGCTAAATTTTTACGATTTTGGAGAAGTGAGTCATGCAGTATATCATCTTGGATCTGGAGTGGAACGGCGTTTATTCCAAAAAACTCAAGCGCTATTTTAACGAGATCATTGAATTTGGCGCAGTTCGTCTGGATGAGCATCGCCGTTTAACCGACAGCTTCCGCATGTTTGTACGGCCTCAGGTAACTTCTCAGCTCTCCAAAGTTGTAACCGATTTGACCAGCCTCTCCATCGACGATTTAGAGCAAGGATTTTCTTTTCCTAAGGTTGTGCGCCATTTTTCACGCTGGATCGGTTCAGAAGAAACTATTCTGATGACGTGGGGCGATACGGATCTTCATATGTTGTTGGAAAATTGCCAATATTTTTTTCATTCCAACCGCATTCCGTTTTTAAAACGATACATGGACGTCCAACAGTACTGCCAGTCAAAATTGGAGGGAACCAAAAATACAGGGTTACAATTGGGACTTTCCAAAGCCGCCCAGCAAATAGGCATAGAGTTGGACGAGAATGAAATGCATCGCGCTTTGGACGATAGTCGTGTGGCGGGGGAGATCTTTGCCAAACTATTTGATGAAGAGTCTTTCTGTCCTTATGTCAAAGATGCAACGGTGGATGAGTTTTACGATCGGTTGACTTTTAAAAACACAGTGGTAAACGACATCCAAAGCCCTTTGATTGACCGTCGTGCATTGCAGTTCTGCTGTCCGGACTGCGGCAATCCAGTGGAACAGAATTCTCCGTGGCTCTTTCGCCATCGTAGCTTTCGCGGGGAATTTTTATGCCGGCACTGCAATAAAAAATATCATGCCCGAGTTCAGTTTAAGCAGACCTATGACGGCATGGAAATCAAACGTTCTATCTTTCCGTGTAAAGAGGACGCTGATCAAGAGAAGGAAAAGGAGGTACAACCCTCTGTTCCAGAAGGGGCATAAAGGCAAGCCCTTAGCGATACAAAAACTGGACGGCCCGCAAAACAAAAAAGTTTTGTGGGCTTTTATACTTTTGCTGCAAGTTGGCCTTTTTCCGTTCATATAGATTAGGACAACGCCGATCGAAAAGGACG
>CALCVR010000306.1 GCA_937905915.1 uncultured Eubacteriaceae bacterium | reverse complement strand
GAACACATCGCCTCAGTCTCTCAGGACGATGCCATTCAATATGCCTCACAAGTCCTGGCCTCCGGACTGGAACAGGGAAAGGTAGATCAATTCCACTATCAGATCGTCAGCTCTCAGGCCGGTCCCGGCAAGACTCTGGTGTTTTTGGATAGTTCCGATCAATTTTATTCCATCTTCCGAGTGCTGATCATCTCTCTACTGGCCTTCCTTCTCTGCTGGGCTCTGATGCTCCTACTAGTTCTCCTTCTTTCCAAAAGAGCCATCAAGCCGGTGGCCGCCAGCTTGGAAAAACAAAAGCAGTTCGTCACCAACGCCGGTCATGAGATCAAAACCCCTTTGGCTATTATTATGTCCAACACTGATGCTATGGAGCTTCATCAGGAGCCTTCCAAATGGAGCTCTAACATCCGTGCACAAACCATGCGACTTAACGGTTTGATGCAAAACCTTCTACTGCTGGCCAAAATGGATGAGGCTAGCGTCAAACTGACCTTCTCTGACTTCGATTTGAGTCAGCTTGTACAAGAGTCGGTAGCCTCCTATGTAGAACCGGCTGCTATACGTTCCATCCGTCTGGACGCTTTGATCCATCCTGATATTACCATCCATTCCAACCGGGATCACGCGGTTCAGCTTGTGTCCATCTTGCTGGACAACGCTGTCAAGTACGCCGATGACGGTGGACATATTGTGGTGTCCCTACAGCGTCCCGAGGCTAAACGAGTGGTTTTGCAGGTGAAAAACACCTGTGAACATTTACCCGACGTACCTCCCGACCGATTGTTCGATCGGTTCTACCGGGACGACGCAGCCCGTACTCAGAAAAACGGCGGCTACGGCATTGGACTCTCTATGGCCCAGGCCATTGTCGATGCTTTGGGCGGTAATATCTCAATTAAGTATTTGGAGGACAATGTCATCGTCTTTACCGTCAAGTTAGGTGGTTAAACGAACCTTTATGGCCTTCCTCTCTTCTAGATCTTCCTTCCAAAAAGGAAGGCTCTGCCCTGGAGGCTGGTACCCTCTTGAGAATAATATAAGCCCCCGTCTTTCCTCTTGATCCAAGGAAGGGCGGGGGCTTTCTTAGTTTTCTTTTTAAACGTTCTCTCTTGATGTCTTAGACTTTGCGCTTACGGCGATACAGTAGCGTACCTGCCATACTGGCTACCGATACAAACAACATCAGTCCTATCACCTGGGCGGTATTTCCTTCGCCGGTGGAAGGATTATCCGATCCTCCACCAGGCTTGGAAAAATCTGTAGGCTGAGAAGGATCCTCCGGCTGGGTGGAGTCCTCCTTCTTCACCACAAAAATCACCTCTGACGGGGTGGACATCAACTTTCCACGGTCATCCCGGACAATGGTCACCTGGGCGGTTCCTTCCCCGTCCAGCCGATATCCTTCTGGCACTGCGGCGGTGATAATCTCTTCCCCTTCTTCCCCGTAAAATAGCTTATATCCAAAATCGGTGAGCTCTTGGCCGTCCTGGGTACGGAAAATTACGTCCACCTGTGCCATGGCCTCTACCTGGACGACCACTTCCTCCTTGGATGCCTGCCATACTCCGTCGATACACACCAAAGCGGTGGGGTATAACCAGTCCTCTCCCGGATGGGCTGGGATCAACTGCTGGTAAGGAATATTCTCCCGGCTGACGGGACCTACCGAGTCAAAGGCAATCCTCCCTTCTCCAGGTACGGGGTTTCCTTCTCCGTTCTCATAGCGGACAGTGTAATAGTACTGGCTTGGATCTACATCTGGTCGGACGGTAAAGATCACCTGTTGGGG
>CALCVR010000305.1 GCA_937905915.1 uncultured Eubacteriaceae bacterium | reverse complement strand
CATTGCATTCCCCATGAACGCTTCGGCTCAAGATCTGTTGTTGGGCGCTCCCGGCAACGTCACCGAACAGCAGCTGCGTGAAGTACACATCAAATTAAGATAAATAAGGAATCGTGATCGACATGCAACTAACAAACGATTTATTGACCACTATGGAAGATCTGGCATTGGTGCATTTTGAAGGGGCCGAACGTGAGACAGCTGTAGCCGATCTGGAGGAGGTGCTCTCCTTCTTGGAGGGCATCCAGGCTGTCGATACCGGCGACCGCCAGCCCCTGATCCATATTTTGCAACGGGAAAACGTCTTCCGCGACGATGTGGTTCATGAATTTCCCCGGCAGGATGAGATCCTGCAAAATGCTCCCGATGAATACGAGCATTATTTTGTAGCTCCCCCTACTTTTGATTAAGGTTGGATGATACGATGAATAACAAAATTGAGGCAGCTTTGTCGCTGTCCTCCTGCATTCGAGGGGGGCAAGTGGGCCTACTGGAAGCCCTCACCCCTATGCTAGATTCCATCGAACAGGATCCAAATCTGTTCGCATTGTTTGACCGTCAATCGGTCCTGAATCAGATTCAAACTGTGCAGCAGCGCCTGGACGCGGGCGAATCCCTCCCCTTGGCTGGCATCCCGGTGGGCGTAGGAGAGAATATCTGCACGTTAAACGAGGAAACCGCCTCCGGCTCCAAGATGTTGACCGGTTTTAAGCCTCCCTTTGAGGCCACCGCCGTCACCAAACTAAAAGAAGCCGGCGCCATCGTTATGGGTAAGCTCCGTGTGGATGAGTTTGCCTGCGATGGTTTGGGCTGTACCGCTCCTCAGGCGGTAGCTAAGGGACAGGTTCTTCTAGCTTTCTGCACCGACACAGCAGGTTCCCTGCGCGTTCCCTCTGCACTGGCTGGGGTGTGCTGCATACGCCCCAGCTATGGTTCGGTCTCCCGCAGCGGCACAGTGGCCTATGTATCCTCTATGGATCAGGTTTGCGTCTTGGGAAATCATCTGGGCGATTGCGCCGCCGCTTTAGAGGCCATTTCCGGCAACGATCCTACCGACAGCACCTCCTGCACCCTCCCCGCCTTTTCTTTTAACAAGGAGTCTGCCGCTTCTTTAGAGGGAACTAAAGTGGGAATCATCCAGGAATTCTGGGAGGAAGCCGCCGGTTTGGATGATATCACAGACTTCCTTCAGGCCGTAGGCGCTCAGGTGGAGATCTTGTCCCTGCCAGCCCTCAAGGAAGCTCTGGAAGCCTTTATTGTTATCGGTACTGCTGAAGCCAGCGCCAATATGGCCCGTTTCGACGGCATCAAATACGGCTACCAGACTCCCCATTACGAAAATCTTTTCGATCTTTACATAAAATCCCGCAGCGAAGGCTTTGGCCGCAAGACCAAAGAGCGTTTAGCCCTGGGTTCCCTGATGCTTTCCTCAGATTATTACCACAGCTATTACGAAAAGGCCATGTGCGTGCGCCGTATGGTGCTGGATACCTTTGTGGAAGCCTTTCAGAAGGTGGATTTTCTCGTAACTCCTGCCATCCCCTCTTCTGCCGATTGGCAGGCTCAGACCATCTTAGGTGCTGAGCAAAATAATCGGTTCCATCACGCCTCGAGCTTGGCCGGCCTTCCTTCCATTGTCCTTCCCTGGGGAGATGGGCAGGGTGTCCAGATAATAGGCAAATCCTTTGACGATGTGTCTTTAATGGACGCTTGCACGGTATTGGACGGCCAGAAAAGGAGGGATTCGTAATGGAATACGAGGTGGTAATGGGTTTGGAGGTCCACGTTGAACTGGCCACCAAAACCAAGATTTTCTGCTCCTGCTCCACGGAGTTTGGCGGTGAGGCCAATTCCCACATCTGCCCCGGATGCAGCGGCATGCCGGGCGTTTTGCCTGTGATGAACAAACAGGTGGTGGAATATGGCATCGCGGCGGCTTTGGTCACCAACAGCCATATTAATCAATACTGCACCTTTGATAAAAAGAGTTATTTCTATCCCGATCTAGCTTGTTCTTACCAGATCACTCAGCTGTACCATCCCATCTGCATCAACGGTAGCGTGGAGATCGAGACCAGTGAGGGGAAAAAATCCATTGGGCTCAAACAGATCCACATGGAGGAAGATGCCGGTAAGCTCAAGCACGATCCCTTTACCGACAATTCCTTAGTGGATTACAATCGTTCCAGTATGCCTCTTTTGGAAATCGTCAGCAAACCGGATTTCCGTTCGGCCGAGGAAGTGGTGGCTTATCTGGAGAAGCTTCGCTCTATGCTCAAGTTTATCGGCGTGTCCGACTGCAAGATGCAGGAGGGTTCCATGCGCGCCGACATCAATCTGTCGGTCCGCCCCATGGGTAGCTCCGAACTGGGCGTCCGGGCTGAGATGAAGAACATGAACTCCCTTAAATCCATCACCCGGGCCATTGAATATGAAACTGCCCGCCATATCGATCTCATTGAATCGGGCAACGCCCACAAGCTCAAACAGGAAACCCGCCGCTGGGATGATACCGCCGGCAAGACCTTTGCTATGCGCAGCAAGGAAAACGCCCAGGATTACCGCTATTTTCCTAATCCGGACCTTCCCCCTATCGTCATCAGCGACGAGTGGATTGAGCGGGTGCGTCAAAGCCTCCCGGAATTGCCGGAGGCAAAATTCCAGCGATATATGACTGAATTGGGCCTCTCGGAGGCTGATAGTCGGCTCCTGACCAGCAGCAAAGTGTTGTGTGATCTTTTGGATGATGCTGTGGCAAAGGGCGTTCCCGCCAAGACAGCTGCCAACTGGATCACCGGCGATGTAATGAATTTGGCTCGTAGCGATGGTAAAATCGCTGACGACATCGTCATCAGTAGCCATAAACTAACCCAGCTGATCCTGTTGGTGGAGAAAAACCTCATCAACCGCAGCACCGGTAAGAAAGTGCTCGCTGAGGTATATGCCAATGACATTGATCCAGAGCAGTATGTAAAGGATCACGGTTTGGCCATGGTGTCCGACAAGGGCGCCATTGAGGAAATGGTCAAGCAGGTTCTTGCCGCCAATCAAAAGGTGGTCGACGACTACAAGAGCGGCAAAAAGCAGGCTATGGGATATCTCTTCGGCCAGGTCATGAAACAGGCTAAAGGAAAAGCCGATACTAAGCTCATCAACGAAATTTTAAATAGCCTTTTAAATGCCTAATCTACTAAAATAAAAAGGATCCCTGGAGCGAGATTCTATTTCTCTACTCCAGGGATCTTTTTTATTCTTTTATTGTGGGTAAACACAGCTGCTTTTTACTGTATTTGTTTATAGTATTCCATCCCACAGGAAATGTTCTAAATTCACCCGTCCGTCAGATAGAAACTGCACTCCTTCGGACTCCAATAAAAATTGCTGTCTGTTTTCCCCGCCAAAGGCAAAGGCACTGGAGAGTCTCCCTTCCCGGTTGACCACGCGAAAACACGGGATCTCGTTGGGGTTTGGATTGACATGCAAGGCATATCCCACCACTCTTGCCCATCTTGGATTACCTGCCATAAGGGCGATTTGGCCATAGGTAGCCACTTTTCCAAAAGGGATCCTTTTTACCACCTCATAGATTCTTTCAAAAGTACTGGCCATACATCCCTCTCCTCTTTTACAAGTACTTATTATTCTAAATGATCCAATTTATCATCGGGCTTGCTAAACTTTCCCAGAACCTCGTCCTGCTTTTTTCTAGCTGCCTTTTTCGCCAGACGATCATTAACTGCTTTGCTAGCTAGAGCGTAAACCACTGAACACAATGGGATACAAATCAACATTCCAGCAAACCCCATCAGACTGCCGCCTAGCGTTACCGCCGCCAGCACCCATATAGAGGGAAGACCAACCGAATTCCCCACCACGTGAGGATAAATAAGATTGCCTTCGATTTGTTGCATTACTAAGAACAGTACCACAAACCAAATGGCTCGAATGGGGTCGATCATCAAGATAAGGAAAGCGCCGATAACACAGCCGATGACTGCGCCAAAAATAGGAATAAATGCCATAAAAGCAATCAGCACACTGATGATTAATGCATAAGGGAACTGAAAAATACTCATGCTGATAAAGAACAGCGTTCCCACAATGACAGCCTCTAAACACTGGCCGGACAAGAAACTAGCAAAAGTTTTGTAGGATAGGCTGCATACTGATAGTACCTTTTCTGCCTGTTTCTCTGGCAGGAAGGCGTATAGTAACTTTCTGCCCTGCCTCCCTAGTTTTTCTTTTTGAACCAATACATAAAAGGCAAATACTATGCCTAAGAAAAAGTTGACAATGGCCCCTACCACAGAGGATGCCGCAGTAACGGTAGAGGATAACACATCACCTGCGCTGTTTTGCACCATTTGGACGATGCTTTTCCAATCCAATTCGATATTTTGCAACCAATTGGCCACATCCGGATACTGTTGGAACATATCATTGCTCCACCTCTGTAAATCTTCGAGGAAAGGAGGAATCGCGTTGACCAATGATTGGAAGGTCCTTCCTAATTCCGGAATGATAAGGAACATGACAATGAAGATGATACCCGCCACCAAGAGCAATGTCAAAATCAAACTGATGGGACGGCGCATCTTTTGCTTTAGTCCCTTGGGTTTTCCTGGACCTCGAAAGATTTTGGATTCCAAAAAAGACATAGGGACATTTAAAATAAAGGCAATACAAAATCCCAAAATAAACGGCCAAATAAGATGCAAAATCCATCCCAAAAAGGAAAGAACCAAGGAAAAATTTTGCAATCCTACAAACAACACCACTCCAAATGCAATCAATAGCATAGTCTTTCTGGTGTTTCTTGACATCATCTTCATGGCATTAACCACCTGTTCTTTCTCCGTCCCTGGAAAAGGGACGGCTTTGTGTCATATTATAATTCTTCTTTTTTGAAATCAGCAGCTTGTAAATACCGCTTTTGCCAAACAGATAACACCAGCAAACTCCCCAAATTTGCCACGCCATCCAGAATTAATACAATGTAGGTATAAAGATTCCGCGCAGACTCCGTACCGAATGGATTGATAAGGATCAGCATGGAAAGGCCGATCATCACCAGCGATACCAGCAACAGCACCCACCATTTTTCCGCCTTCAAACGAAGCAGGTCCATAGAAAATTGCGATTTCATAATGCTGTCCAGCATCATGCAGATGGCTAGGACCTGGGCAAAAGCAAAGGCGAAATCCTGGGTTTTCAGCACAGCGTAAAGTCCTACCATCACTTGGGTTACGCCAAAAGCAAAGCCAAATCGCCCTGGAACAAGATACCCTTTTTTGATCAGATACCACGCCACATTGATGATACCGGCAATCATAAAAAGGATCCCAAGAGCGTAGCATAGATCAGTCAAGGCAATGTTGGGAAAGATCAATAAGATAGCTCCTATGGCAATGTAGCAAATGGAGAGAAACATCATTCCCATCCGGACATTCCCGGATTCCTTTTCTGCTGGTTTCAAGCAATCACCCTCTATTTTTTAATTCTATCACCGCAAAAAAACAACATCTGTCTTCCCCTTGCCGCATAGGGTGGCAAACAATATATCTTTATAATGTTTGGACAAAACAGATCCAGCAAAGGTATTGTTTTTTATTATAACAAAGCTACAGCCCACATACAAGGAAATATCCAATTTGATGCCGATAGATAGAAAACTTCATTCAATGAAAAGCATACTTTTGTGCCCTTGGAGGGAAACTAGTAGTAAACAACCGAAAGGAGCGTTTTTATGGATCAGCAGTTTCCCCTTCCTAAGGATGCCGACAAAGCCGAACGAGTGGAACAAATTTACAATGAGATGTTTTCTGTAGCCTCTGCTACTGAGTGCACGGGATTGATCCCCACTCCTCCTGTCGACAAAGCCGAGGCCGATTCCTACACCGACATCTACGACATTCCTATGACAAAGTCTGAGCCTAACAATGGCCTTCAAAACAGTAAAAAGACCACCGAGAACATGGGGACAAAACAGTAAAAAAGAAAGCCGCCGGTATCACAATTACCAGCGGCTTCTTTTTATCCGACCCGAACCAGATCTTTTTTAAGGCGTTCAATGATCCTCTTTTCCAGCCTAGAAATATAGGATTGGGAAATTCCCAGCAATTCGGCTACCTCCTTCTGAGTATGTTCGGTCTCCCCTTTTAGGCCAAATCGCAGTTTCATAATGGTCTGTTCCCGAGGGGAAAGGCGATCCACTGCTTCCAGCAAAAGATCCCGTTCCCCCTGCTGCTCAATGCCTCGATTGACCAGATCTGGATCACTGCCTAGAACATCGGAATAGAGCAATTCGTTTCCATCCCAGTCTACATTGAGTGGTTCGTCGATGGAAACCTCATTTTTCAGCTGGGAACTTTTTCTCAAATGCATTAGGATCTCATTTTCAATGCATCGTGAGGCATAGGTGGCTAGCTTAATGTTACGGGATGGACAAAAGGTGTTGACGGCTTTAATAAGTCCGATGGTCCCGATAGAGATGAGATCCTCCACTCCTGTTCCAGAGGATTCAAATTTCCGGGCAATGTAAACCACCAGACGAAGGTTGTGGGTGATAAGTGGTTCCCTAGCGCTTTCATCCCCCTCGTCGATGCGACGGAAGATGACGGCTTCCTCCTCCTTGGGCAGAGGAGGCGGCAGAGTTTCGGGACCGTTGATATAGTGAACCGAACGTCCCGATCTCCATCTGCGCAAAAGGAGAAAACGCAGCCTCATTAAATTCCACCGGATTCGTCCAAACATCTCACCCATGACAATACACGCCTCCTCAAGCCCTATTTTGTTGTATTTTCGATCATATCAGCGTTCATTAAAGCCTCGTATTCGCCGTCGGATAGATGGGTTCCGCTAACCGCTACAAAAGACTTTGAGACTTTGACGGGATGCCGTCCATCGCTTATGGTGATACAGTCGGGACGGAAGGCCGGCAATACTCCCTGGCCACCAACGCTATGAAAGGGCACCACCCGAAACCGCCTCCTCCAAGAGCTATCCTCCGGCGGCACAGGGAAAATCCGGGTAGATGGTTCAAAGACCGTCTGTACTTGTGTGGGAATGAGCTGTTCCACACTTTTGTATTCAGCCAATAGCACTGGTAGATCCGACATGCTTTCGGTTAAACTGTGGCCTGTATCCAATAGGGCATCCATGGTGGCGGTACGGGCGTCTACCTCGATGGTGACGGTGTAAATTTTATTGTCCGGCGCTTTTCGTAGAGTCAACCGATGAATCATACTTAAAATAAAATAGCTCACAGCGGCTCCTCCAATCAAAATCAATGGTGAGATGTTAAAGTATACTACCCCGTTGTTGATCATTAAATTGTTCGGGGATACAAAGAGCCAAAGAGCCATCATCAATCCGGCAAACACAAAATTGGCTCCGAAAAAACAAGCCAGTGCTTTAAAAAATATCTTGACTGATCCAAGGGAAAATGCTGCCAATAAAATAGTGGTGGAGAAAATCAGCTTTGCTAGTACCGACCATAGGACCGGAATGTCTGGGAAAAAGATGAAGAGAGAATAAACCGCTCCTAGAGCTGAACCGGCTAACATACGCCACCGTTTGGTATGAAGACGGGCTGCTTTGGAAGTCAGGCAGAGAAGAAAGTAATTGATAAATAAATTGACTGCAAAGAGGATATCAACATAGACGGTCTGTTTCATGATGTCATTCCCTGTCCCGTATGGTACAACCATTATATCCCCTTAGTGCATTGGTTTTCTGTCGGGTTTGAGGTGTCGGATGATGGTATTTCTCCCATAAGGAAAGCAAAAATCCCGGTTGCCTCCCTCCTTTTTGCGCCTTTCTACCGATCGGTGCATCTTTTTGATAAAGAAAATTAATCCGTTTTAAGATATCCTCAATGCGTAGGCTCCCTAAAAATATGCCTTTTTTCTGATTGCTTCCCTTTTACCGGCACTGAACAATAGAATTTTCCCCCTAGAATAAAATAGCCGTCCCTTCGCAAAAAGAGACGGCTCATGTCGTATGGAACACATTTGTAATCCAGTGCATAACTTGTACTGTGGGACAATTCTCCCACTAAAAAATCATCTGGAGGCTTTCTTCATGTTCTGTAATAATTCTTGTAACAATAACAATAGCGTCACCTTGGCTTCTTTGGTGGATTCCAGCACCGTAGCTACCTCTGGCTGCTACACCGGCTTTATCCCTGTGAGTGTCAACTACAATGTCGTACCCGGCGGCTTTTTCTCCGGTAACAACTGCTCCAATACCAACAACCTTTCCTCTGCCAATCCCTTCTCTGCCTTGGATAACACCACCCAAGTGTACAACCGCAGTTCTTCCTGCTGCCGTTGCTGCCGTTGTTGTTGTCGTCGTTGCTGCTGCCGCTAATTACGATATTGTTTCCTCAGCGCCGCCCCTCGGGGCGGTTACATATAAGGACGACTCTTTTCTCTAATTTCTACACACAAATTTCATCCTTGATGCGGTTAAAAATTCTATCATCGATGCCGTAAACTTCCAGTAACTGGTCGATACTGGTGAATCCTCCGATCTCATCCCGGTAAGCGATGATCTTTTTGGCAAGACTAATATTGATCCCGGTTAAGGTCATGAGGTCCTCTTTTGTGGCGGTATTGATGTTCAATTTCGGCTTTTCTTCGGGCGAAGAGGACAAGTCTTCCTGCGGTTGACTACTAGATTCCTCCGGCGTTGAACTAGATGAAATAGGCGGATTGCTTTCCACCAAAACAGGTTTATCCTCTTTTGGCTTGGACACCGGCGGCTCAGGATGATGGGTGGAACCGGTACTTTCAGGCGCTGGCGGAGCTTTTGAAATCATAATTTCAGATTGTTCCTCCATCTCGGATGAACTGCTGCTTTGCTGTGAGGATTCCAAAAAGGAACTCTCTTTCTCTTTGATGGAATTCGCCTTGCTTTGTTTTTCAGAAGATGCCTCGCTACTAGCCATACGGCTGACTTCCACCACTGGTTTGGGTGGACGTTCTACACGGAGCATCCATATCAGCGCCATAAGTAATAAAAGAATCACCAAGATAATCCCCACAATAGTAGGCACATTGATCTTATGTTTTTGCGGTTTCCGATCGTCGAAATTCCACTCTTTTGCTTCCATTTCTTCCTCATACAATAGCTTTTTTGAAATTATACCACTGGTGATTTCCTACCTTTTCTCTCAGTGAATAAA
>CALCVR010000304.1 GCA_937905915.1 uncultured Eubacteriaceae bacterium | reverse complement strand
GAAAGCCTTTGCGGACAAATGGCGAAAATCCGACGTCACAAAACTGTGTACGCCGGATTTTTAGCCATAACAAAACAAACGCAAATTAGTCGTTTGCATGCTCGCATTTCTGGTTGGCAACGGTGCAAGAGGTCTTGCAAGCCGACTGGCAGGAAGCCTGGCATTCACCGCAACCACCCTTAGCAGCGCTTGCTTTCAGGTTGGCTTTATTGATGGTGTTAATATGTTTCATTTGAAAGTCCTCCCTTCCACTAAAACTTCGATATCTGTAGTATAGCACAACAAAAAGGCAATTTCAAACAAAATTTACCGTTTTTTTAGGTTTACACCCAGGATACCGCCTAATGTACCGGCTAGGATCATAGCTGCTAAGCGCACAATGGCCTGGACGTCAAATTGTTCATGCCAAGTGATCAAACTGATGGCAAACAAGACGCCGAAAAGCAAAAGCCCTGTAATAGCGCCGTACAAAGCGCCCTGCCGTCCTGTTAAACGGGCCGATACGAGACCTGCCACCAACGCGCCTAAAATAGACGCTACAATTGACAAAGGTGAAATCATGGCCTGGGGAGAACTCTGGGAAGTAAGCAGTGCGGAAAAAACGATGAGGGCCACAGCCAGAACCACCGCCCCGGCTGAAAGGCCCAGCAACACCGGACGCACTTTAGAAAAAATACGCCCTTGGTCGGAATTTACTCGATCGGTTCTCATGGCATTTCCCTCCTCATGTCCCAATCATATGCAGGGAAAGGCGGGGATATACTTATTTCTTTTGGTCGTCCTTTTTGTCCAGCTTTTCGTCGGATTTTTTCTCCTCGGACTTCTTTTTGTCGTTTGCCTTAGTATCCACAGGCATGCGGGAATTGTTTGCCTGAATGGCCCACTTCATGATGCGGATCTTGTCGCGGTCAGCACCGGTTTCAATCAGGATAGAGTCCTCACGGATGCTGAGCACTTTACCCATGATACCGCCGATGGTGACGATCTCATCACCGACCTCCAGTTCATCGCGCATTCTCTGTTCTTCCTTCTGACGCTTCCTCTGGGGACGGATCATGACAAAATACATCAGCACCAACAAAATGGCGATCAAACCGAAGTTTAAGACCATGCCCATTGTGTTGTTGCCAGTGGCTGCGGTTGTTTCCAGCAATTGAGTTTCAAACATTGAACTTTACACCTCCAACAATATTACACTTCATTATATCTGGAAATGGGGACGGTAGCAAGTTGTTTTTTCATAAAATTTTTCCTTACTATCTATCCTGCCAATCGTCTATCTGTCAAATGCGCTTATCAAGCACTGAGCGATGGGCCTGATAAAAGGCCTCAAACCGATCTTCATCCAAAGCTTGCCGGATATGTTCCAGCAAAGTATTGTAAAAATACAGGTTGTGTATGACGCAAAGCCGCATGGCCAACATTTCACCGCTTTTAAACAGATGCCGCAAATAAGCTCTGGAATACCGGCGGCAAGTGGGGCAATCACAATGTTCGTCAATGGGAGAATGATCCAATTGATATTTTTCATTGAGTAGATTGCGAATACCATCCCAAGTAAACACATGGGCGTGACGTCCATTGCGTGTAGGCATGACGCAGTCGAAAAGGTCCACACCCCGATGGACAGCTTCCAGGATGTTGACCGGCGTCCCTACTCCCATCAAATAACGAGGTTTATTGACCGGCATAAAAGGTTCTACTGCGCTGATGATGCGGTACATATCCTCCGCAGGTTCCCCCACCGCCAAACCGCCGATAGCATAGCCATCCAAGTTAAGCGATGCAATTTCCTGCATATGTTGGATACGCAGATCATCGAATGTGCCGCCCTGGTTGATGCCAAACAGCATCTGCTTTGGATTTAACGTATCCGGCAGATCGTTCAGTCGGATCATTTCCTCTTTACACCGTTTTAACCAGCGCACGGTACGGGCACAGGAATTGGCTACATAATCATATGGAGAGGGGTTCTCGATGCATTCGTCAAAGGCCATGGCGATGGTGGAACCTAAGTGGGATTGAATCTGCATGCTTTCTTCCGGTCCCATAAAGATTTTACGTCCGTCGATATGGGAGGAAAAGTGCACCCCCTCCTCTTTGATCTTGCGAAGCTTGGAAAGGGAAAACACCTGGAATCCACCGCTGTCGGTCAAAATTGGACCTTTCCATCCGGTAAAAAAATGTAAGCCGCCAAAGTCATGTACCAGCTTGTCCCCCGGCCTCAAATGAAGATGATAGGTGTTGCAAAGCATCACTTGACATTTGAGATCGGCCAGATCATGAGCCGACACAGCGCCTTTAATGGCTCCTGCGGTAGCGACGTTCATAAAAGCAGGTGTCTGCACGCTGCCATGGACGG
>CALCVR010000303.1 GCA_937905915.1 uncultured Eubacteriaceae bacterium | reverse complement strand
CACCGGCACTATGGCTTATTTGGAATTTGAAGCCATGGGGGTGGATCGTGTCAAAACCGAGCGTTCGGTGGCCTATATCGACCACAATACCCTTCAGTCCGGTTTTGAAAATGCGGATGATCATCGTTATATCCAGTCCATCGCCAAAAAACACGGTATTTACTTCTCCCGTCCCGGCAACGGCATCTGCCATCAGGTTCACCTGGAGCGCTTCGGCAAACCCGGCAAGACCTTGATCGGTTCCGACAGCCACACCCCTACCGGTGGTGGTATCGGTATGCTGGCCTTCGGCGCCGGCGGTTTGGACGTTGCAGTCGCTATGGGTGGCGGTCCTTACTACATTTCCATGCCTAAAATGGTGCGGGTCAATTTGACCGGCAAGCTCTCCCCCTGGGTCTCTGCCAAGGACGTGATCCTAGAAGTGCTGCGCATTATGAGCGTCAAAGGCGGCGTGGGCAAAATCATTGAGTACGGCGGCGAAGGCGTCCGCTCTCTCAACGTGCCGGAGCGCGCCACCATCACCAACATGGGCGCTGAATTGGGCGCCACTACTTCTATCTTCCCATCGGACGACATCACTCGTTCCTTCCTGGCCGCACAGGGCCGTGAAGAGGATTGGGTGGAATTGTTGCCCGATGCCGACGCTCAATATGACGAAGTCATCGACATCGATCTTGCCGCCCTGCGTCCCGCTGCCGCTATGCCCCACAGCCCTGACAATGTCAAGGCCGTGGAAGATATCGGTTCCATCAAGGTGGATCAAGTGGTCATCGGCTCCTGCACCAACTCCTCCTACCTGGATTTGATGCGTGTGGCCGCCATCCTCAAGGGCAAGACGGTTTGTCCCAGCGTCAGCTTGGCTATCGCCCCCGGTTCCAAACAAGTGTACCAGATGCTGGCCCAGAACGGCGCTTTGGCCGATATCATCGGCGCCGGCGCCCGCGTTTTGGAATGCGCCTGCGGTCCCTGCATCGGCATGGGCCAGTCCCCCAATTCGGCCGGCGTCAGCCTGCGCACCTTTAACCGCAACTTCCTGGGCCGTTCCGGTACCGCCGATGCTCAGGTTTACCTGGTCAGCCCTGAGACTGCCGCCGCTTCGGCTCTCACCGGCGTGCTGACCGATCCCCGTACCTTAGGCGATGCGGTGGACATCCAAATGCCCAACACCTTCCTTATCAACGACAACATGGTGGTGGAACCGGCTTCCCCGGAAGAGGCCGACAAGGTGGAAATCCTCCGCGGTCCCAACATCAAGCCCTTCCCCCAGTCGGAACCTTTGGCCCAGACCATCGAAGCCAAAGCCCTTCTCAAGGTGGGCGACAACATTACCACCGACCACATC
>CALCVR010000302.1 GCA_937905915.1 uncultured Eubacteriaceae bacterium | reverse complement strand
AAAAAAAGGTGTCGTGCGCGATCCTGCTATCCACCTAGAAGTACTGGAAAATGTTTCTCAAATTACTCAGGAGGCTGGATTCTCCATTTTGCATTTAGATTTCTCCCCAGTAAAGGGACCGGAAGGAAATATTGAGTATTTGATGCATATTTGCAAAAAAGTATCTGAAAAGGCTAATGCCTTTACAGATTTTGACTTAAAAAGCCTAGTATCCCAATCTCATGGACATTTTTCCAAAGGAGAACTCGCTCATGAAGATCGCTCTTCTGATCAACACTGACAAGCAGAATTACTTTACAGTAGCTTTTGAAGTGTGTGACCATCTCAAAAGGCTGGGAGCTGAAATCTTACTGGACCAAGAAATACAAAATCAATTTTTTGCTCCTGAAGCTCAGTACATGGAGTTTGACACTATGGTTCAAAACTGTCAAATCCTAGTGGCTTTGGGCGGGGATGGCACCATTCTTCACGCTGCCAAGCGAGCGGCTATTTTTCATAAACCGATCTTAGGCATCAATGTGGGACGTCTAGGATTTATGGCCGGATTGGAGCGCAATGAACTAGACCGTCTTTCCTGCCTTTTTTCTGGGGATTATACCATTGATAAACGCATGCTACTTCAAGTTGCAATTGAAAGGGAACCGAATATCTGCTATTATGCTTTAAACGACGCGGTGGTGTCAAAAAGTTCTCTTTCCCGCATCATTGACATTGATTTGGCTTTGGACGGTAAGGATATCGCTTCTTATCGCGCCGATGGCATTATCGTGTCTACTCCCACTGGGTCGACAGCCTATTCCTTATCGGCTGGGGGACCGGTGGTCGATCCGCAAATGAGTGGTATTTTGGTCACACCCATCTGTCCGCACTCCTTGTTTGCAAGAAGTATTTTATTCCGAGATGACAAAAATATTCAATTAACTGCGTCATGCCTCTCTGGCACAGACGCTTATCTAACTGTGGATGGGGAACAAGGGCGATTGCTTCTTCCTGGAGACCGAATCCACATCCAAAAAGCGGAATTAGAAGCTTCTATTCTCCGCATCAAACAACAGGCTTTTTATGACGTTCTCAATGAAAAGCTGATTAACAGGAGGTCTTAGGATGAAAGCCAAGCGCCATGCTAAAATTCTAGAACTAATCCAGCAGCGTCCTATCGATACGCAGGAGGAGCTGTTGAAAAGTTTAAAAGAATACGGTTACGATGTAACGCAAGCTACCGTTTCCCGAGATATCAAAGAGCTGCGCCTTATTAAATCGTTAGACCGTGCCGGCCGATACCGGTACAGTTCGGCCAAGCAGGATATGGACGGAATCTCTTCTAAATTTCACAGCCTTTTTGCCGATGCAGTCATTTCCATTGATTATGCGCAGAATATTCTAGTAGTCAAGTGTTTCTCTGGTATGGCCAATGCTGCATGCGCAGCTTTGGATTCCATGCATTGGGAAGGTGTGGTCGGGACTTTGTCTGGAGACGATACCTTTCTCATCATTTGCCGTAGTGAATCTCATGCTGTTTCTCTTGTGACAGAATTAAAAAAGCTTTCAAAAAAATAAGAAATAGAAAGCTTTGCATGCCGATTTATAAACAGGGGTGATCTTTTATGCTCCAAAATCTTCATATTGAAAATATCGCTGTCATTGAGCGTGCCGATATTTCATTCTCGTCCGGCCTGAACGCTTTGACTGGTGAAACCGGCGCTGGAAAATCCATTGTGATCGACGCCATCAATGCTATTTTAGGTCATCGCACCAGCAAAGAGATCATCCGAAGCGGTGCTGGTAAAGCCCGGGTATCCGCTCTGTTTTGCGATCTCTCGCCTACAGCCTTGAGTGCTCTGGAACGTCTGGGCTTTGAATGCGATGAGGATGGCATGTTGTTGATCCAAAGGGACATCAGCGCAGGAGGAAAGGGGCTATGCCGCATTGGAGGACAGCCTGCTACCATCTCTATTTTACGAGAGTTGGGTAATTTCCTGATCAATATTCACGGCCAGCACGATAATCAGGCGCTTTTGTCACCTGACCAACACATGAAATATTTGGATCGGTTGGGCGATTACCAAAAAGAATTGGAAGAATATCGAGAAGCTTTTCGGCATCTCTGTGCTGTCAAAAAAGAGTTGAGTAGCTTCCAGATGGATGAAGCCCAAAAAGCCCGGCGAATCGATTTGCTCCAGTATCAAATCGATGAATTAGAGGCTGCCGATATTCAGTTGGGTGAACGGGAATATCTTAGTGAACAGCGTGCACTGATCGTCAATGCCGAGCGTATTATTCAGTCGGTGGAGGAGGCCCGTATCTCTATCAGCGGGACAGAGGATGAAGCTGGCGCCGCTCAATTGATGGAGCGCGCTGCTGATGCACTCAGTTCTGTGGTGGAGGTGTATCCTGATCTGGAGGATCTGGCTAAGCGGGTGCAAGATATCGCTTATGAAGTCAGCGACGTTTCGGATGAATTGAGGGATAAAAGTCGCCAAATGGAATGCGATCCCGATGATTTAGACACTATTGAAGAGCGGTTGGATGTCTTATATCGTCTCGGCTGCAAATACGGGGAAACCGAAGAGGAAATGCTTCACTTCTTAAAAGAAGCCAAGGCGGAGTTAGAGTCTATCCAACAGGCCGATGAGCGGCTGGAACAGCTGAAAAAACAATTGGTAAAAGCCACCGAACATGCCAAAACTCTGGCACTCCAGGTATCTCAAGGGAGACGAAAAGCCGCTATTTTATTGGAAAAGCAAGTTAAGGATCAGCTTACCTTTTTGGATATGCCGGGAGTCAAATTTGAAGCGGCATTCCATCCCTGTGGTTTGTATACGGACGGGGCAGAAACCATGGAATTTCTTATCTCGGTCAACCAGGGGGAACCTCCCAAACCGTTAGCTAAAATCGCCTCCGGAGGCGAGCTTTCCCGCATTATGTTGGCCATCAAGACCGCCTTGGCCGATAAAGATGACATCGATACTTTGATTTTCGATGAGGTAGATACTGGCATCAGTGGGCGGGCCGCTCAAAAGGTAGGGCAGAAACTACATCAGATTGCTCAAAACCGTCAAGTAATCTGCGTTACCCATTCGGCCCAGATTGCAGCACTAGCCCATTCCCATCTGCTCATTGAGAAGCAGGTGCGGGACGGTAGGACTTATACTCAAGTCACTCAGATGGAATTGGCCCAGCGTGTCCGGGAAATCGCCCGCATTATTGGAGGCGAAAGTATTACCCCTGTCAGCCTACAAAATGCCCAGGAAATGCTGGACTTAGGGCAACAAAGCCAAAATGAGGCTTGACAAACGGAGAGAATTGTGTTTAAATACAGCATAGTAAAAGGCGATGACAGGAAGAAGTAGCGTTGTTTTGTTCCCAAAAGAGAGTCCCCGGTTGGTGGAAGGGGATGGGAGAAGCGATGTGAAGTACATCCTATCAGCTGCATTTTTGAACAGGCGGTATACGTCCTCAGTAAGAAATGACGATTTGTGCCCGTTATAGCGCAGGGTTTTTAATGAAAACCCGCTGAGGTCTTTGTTCGCAAGGATAAAGATGCATTGAGGTGGTACCACGGGAAAATTTCTCGTCCTCTGCTTTTTTGAGCAGAGGACTTTTCTTTGCTCATTTTTCACAGGATGGGCTATCCCATTGCCCAGGAAATAATGAATTAGAAATCAGGAGGATTTTAGCATGGGAGTATTTGAGGAACTAAAAGAACGGGGTCTTATCGCCCAAATGACGCATGAAGAACCCATCAAGGATTTATTAGACAATCAAAAGATCACTTTTTACATCGGCTTTGATCCCACGGCCGACAGCCTGCATGTAGGCCATTTTCTACAAATGGTGGTTATGGCCCATATGCAAAGAGCAGGACACCGTCCCATCGTGCTATTGGGCGGAGGCACCGGTATGGTTGGCGATCCCACCGGTAAAACCGACATGCGTAAAATGATGACACAGGAAACGGTGGATTATCATGTCAGCTGCTTTAAGAAGCAAATGGAGCGGTTTATCGACTTCTCTGACGGCAAAGCCCTGATGGTCAATAACGGCGATTGGCTTTTAAATCTCAACTATGTGGATTTTCTGCGTAACGTGGGCGTCCATTTTTCGGTCAACCGCATGCTGACAGCCGAGTGTTTTAAGACACGTCTGGTCAAAGGCTTATCCTTTTTGGAATTTAACTATATGCTCATGCAAAGCTACGATTTCATGAAGCTCTATGAGGATTATGGATGCATTATGGAATTGGGCGGCGATGATCAGTGGTCCAATATCCTAGGCGGTATCGAATTGATCCGTCGTGCCAAAGGTAAGGATGCCTATGGCATGACCTTTACTCTTCTCACCACCAGCGACGGCCGTAAGATGGGCAAAACTGAAGGTGGCGCCGTCTGGCTGGATCCGGAAAAAACTACACCTTATGATTTTTACCAGTACTGGCGCAACGTGGATGATGCCGACGTTATTCGCTGCCTCAAGATGCTGACCTTTGTTCCTCTGGAACAGATTAAGCCTATGGAACAGTGGAGCGGCAGCCAACTCAATCAGGCCAAAGAAATGCTCGCCTTTGAAGTGACCAAGATGATCCACGGGGAAGAGGAGGCCCAAAAAGCTCAAAATGCCGCTCGCGCTCTTTTTGGCGCTGGTGCTTCGGTGGACGATATGCCATCTACCCAGCTGGGAGAATCGGATTTTATTGACGGTGCCATCGGCATTCTTGATCTGCTGGCTAAAACCGGACTGATCTCTTCCCGAGGAGAGGGCCGCCGGTTAATCGAGCAGGGCGGCATCTCAGTGGATGATCAAAAGGTTGCTTCGTTTTCGGATACCATTTCGGTTTCCCAATTTGAAAAGGGATACATCATCATCAAAAAGGGCAAAAAGGTGTTTCATAAAGCAGTCAAATAAACAGGAAAGCACGGCAATAAAAATCCCCCGGCGTAGCCGGGGGTATTTCATATGCGGGCAAAGCCCTA
>CALCVR010000301.1 GCA_937905915.1 uncultured Eubacteriaceae bacterium | reverse complement strand
CAACCCCTTTTTACCGGTTCCTGCCAATAAAAGTGTTGGCCAGTTCAATTGCAGGAAATGCTTGGTTATGGTACAATAATCTTATATCTGGTAAAGGATTGCATATTTCTGTTAATACTATTTGTATAAAATTATTTTATATTTTCTTTTTGTATTTTAAAAAATTTGAAAAGAGAGGTGTACCCTATGGATTGGACTGAATTGACCATTCAAATTCCCACTGCCCACTTGGAAACCGCCACCGCCATTGCTCAGATGACCGTCCCCTACGGCGTATACATTGAGGATTATTCCGATATGGAGCAGCAGGTGCATGAGATGGCCCATGTGGATCTCATCGACGAAGGCCTTTTGAAACGGGATCGGAATCACGCTTTGATTCACATCTACATCAGTCCCGATGAAAATCCGGCTGAGGCTTTGTCCTTTTTGCAGCAGCAGTTGACCGCCTGCTCCATCCCCCATCAGCTGATGCAGGAAAACGTCCGGGAAGAGGATTGGGCCACCGCTTGGCGCCAGTATTATAAACCCGTCCGTGTGGGGGAAAAATTGATGGTGGTCCCCAGCTGGGAGCATTATCAGCCAGAGAAAGAGGATGTTGTCATTACGCTGGATCCCGGTATGGCCTTCGGTACGGGTACTCATGCCACCACACGGCTTTGTATGCGTCTGATTGAACAATTTCTCTCCCCCGGTCAGGATATGCTGGATGTGGGCACGGGATCCGGCATTCTTGCAGTCACTGCCTTAAAGTTAGGCGCTAGGCGCGCCGTAGGCGTGGACATCGATGCTACGGCCGTCCGGGTGGCGGGTGAAAACGCCGCCTTAAACGGCGTGGAGGAAAACCTCTCGGTCATCTGCGGGGACCTGGCCTGCGACGTCAAGGGACGCTTCCAGCTTATTACCGCCAACATTGTAGCCGACATCATCATCCGTCTTACACCGGATGTCCCTCCTCTTCTCCAGGATGGCGGTACCTTTGTGGTGTCCGGCATCATCGACAGCCGCGAGCAGGACGTGCGGGATGCTTTGGAGCAAAACGGATTCCAAGTGATATCCTCCCTGACCGAGGGCGGCTGGGTCGCCTTGGCCTGCCGTCGAAATTAGAGTCTTTAAGTCTATTATAATAGTTGGAGGCGCTGGATCATGAAAAAAATAGCTGCATTGGCATTGACGCTTGTGATCGTATTGGCGGTATCCGGATGTAACTTGGTAAAATTTTCAACACCTACCGCCTATGAAAAAGTAAACGAGACCTCTGAGGTGACGATATCCATTCAGGATCAAAGCCTTACCGATACCGGCCTTACGCTTCTGATTCAAAGCAACGTAGAAGAAGAGCTCTCCTATGGCACGGATTATACCATTGAGCAGAACAAAGACGGCTCCTGGTACTCGATGGATGGCGAACAGGTCTTTAATTCTCTGGCCGCCATCCTAAAGCCCGGGGACACCAATGAGTTTGACGTCACTTGGGAGAAAAAACTTCCTAAGGGAGCCTATCGAGTGGTTAAGCCGGTAAACACCAGCCAGGGCGCTACCCCCTTAGCGGCGGAATTTGAAGTGCGGTAAAATCCTCCGGCGTCTTACAAGAGAAGGGACTGAACAACATTGGACCAAACCAAGGCAAAAAAATTCATCATCCCCATTGTGATTTTGATCGCAGCTTGCATTGCCTCCCTTGGAATCTACTTTGCCAGAACCCAACAGTACAAAGACTGGGTGTCTGCCTCCGGCGTGGTGCTGGACATCGAAAACTACCACCGCAAAAGCAGCAGCAGCCACCGCATCTATTATTCCTACAGCGTGGATGGTACTGTTTATACAGGAGACTCCTTGTATTCCGGAACCCACACCGACTTTAAAGCGGGGGATGAAACCGACGTCTGGTACAATCCCCAGAACCCAGCTGAATCCTCCTTCCACAAGCCCGGCCCAGGGCTGGATCCTTATGCGCCCTTTTTCATCGGCGTCCCATTAGCCCTCGGCGCCTTTGGATGGCGGAGAAAGCGGATTCGAAAACAAATTGATGTTTGAGCGTAACGCACCGTCAAAAAGACCGCCTGCCAGATTCTTTTGGAATCGGACAGGCGGTCTTTTTTCTCTAAAATAACATTTTATCGTTTGGAGCCCAGGAAGAATAATGCCAACGTCCCGGGACCGGAATGGGTCCCGATGACCGGGCCGATGGTGTTGATCATAAACCGTTTAACACCAAACTGTTTGCGCACCATGGTCTCCAGCTTTTTCGCATCTTCCAAGCAGTCGCCATGGCTGATAAACACTATCTGATCCTTGGGATCGAAGGCGGTTTCGGCCATATGCTTGACCATAGCGCTGAGAGACGCCGCGCGTCCCCGCACCTTCTCTACCAGGATAAGATGTCCCTCATCGTCCACATGGAGAACCGGCTTAATGCCCATCAAGGACCCTAAAATGGCCGAAGCCTTGGAGACCCGGCCGCCGCGATGGAGATGATGGAGGTCGTCCACTGTAAACCAGTGACATAGGTGGAGCTTATTGTCCTCCAGCCACTGGGCGTTTTCCTCAAGGCTCATGCCCTTATGCCAATTTTCCACAGCGTAGTAAAGAAGCAGGCCCTCGCCCATGGAGGCGCAAAGGGAATCCACTACCATGATTTTGCGGTCGGGATACTTGCCGAGCAGATCCTGAGCGCCTAAATTATAGGAATTGAGGGACCCGGAAAGGCCGCTGGAAAAGGCAATATGAAGCACATCCTTTCCCTCGGCAAGCAACGGCTCCACCATTTGAATAAAATCAGTCATATTGGCTTGGGCTGTTACAGGCATCTGACCCTGACGCACTAAGCTATAAAATTGCTCTGGCGAAAGGGGGCAATTTTCATCGTCTACATAATGAATCCCCGCCATGGAAAAACTGAGGCCAAGGCACGGCACCTGGTTTTTCTGTAAATAATCTCTGGGCATATCCACGGTGGAATCGGTTGTAATCACATAGTTTGGCATGGAAAGCACCCTCCTCGTTTGCTATGATTTGGATAAAAACACCAGAACCATGATTTTGTTTGATTCTTCTATTGTACTACATTTCCCTCCCAAAGAACAGGGCTATTTATCATAATTCATCGTCATTTTTTGCGATGTCAAAAAACGGATAAGTCAAGTAGATGCCTGTCGAACTAAAAAAAGCTCTTGCAATTTTTCAGCAAAGATGATATAGTTTTAGGTATATGACCGGTAGTGATAAAGGAGGTGGAAATATGCCCAATATTAAATCTGCTAAAAAGCGCGTCAGAGTCATTGAAGTAAAGACCGCCCGTAACAAGGCTTACACTTCTTCTTTGAAGACCATCATCAAGAAGGCCAACGCTTCCATCGAGCAGAACGCCGCCGACAAAGGCGAGTGCGTCCGCCTGGCTGTCAAGAAGATCGACCAAGCTGCCGCAAAGGGAATCCTGCACAAGAACACAGCGGCCCGCAAAAAGTCCGCTTTGATCCGCAGAGCTGCGGCCCAATAAGTTGCATAAGTACGATGGAAAAAGCAGAGCGTTAGGCCCTGCTTTTTTACTTTTTTAGGCCGGAGCTTCTCTCCTATCGCCAGCAAAAAATTTTCGTTGTATTGCGACGAATTACGCCTTGACTTATGGGTTTCATTTGTTTATGATGGTGATAGACACATCGATTGCAATCCATAGGAGGGGTTCTTTATGGACAAACGGTCTAAGACAATCTTGGCAATTATCGGCCTTGTTACGGTGGTGGCTTCCATTGCCACTGCTATCGCCATGATCTTTGTACGCATGGAGAAAAAGCGCAAGGACGATGAAGAATTGGAGCATTACATCGAGACTGCTATTGAGTAATACTCGAGTAGCTCACAAGTACCACACAGCAATGAAAAAGGGTGGAAGAGGACAAACCCTCTTCCACCCTTTTTGTTTGTTATCCCAAAAGCATAGCCAAGGCGCGGTATGGTTTTGGGATAACGGTGCGGCTAAACGAACCTCTAGGATTTGTCGTGGGACTTGGATACAAGCGCCACGATATATCCAAAGAAAATGGCGGCCGCAATGCCGGCTGCGGTGGCGGTGACGCCTCCTGTAAGGGCGCCGATTAGCCCATGCTGCTGGATGCCTTCTTGGACGCCGGTGGCCAGCGCATAACCGAATCCCGTCAATGGGACGGTGGCTCCTGCTCCGGCAAAATCCACCAACGGACCGTAAATTCCCACCGCTGTTAGGATGACGCCGGCTGTGACGTAGATAACCAAAATACGGGCAGGCGTCAGTTTGGTCAGGTCAATGAGAAGCTGGCCGATGACGCACAGGACGCCTCCTACTAGGAATGCTAGTAAGTATTCCATGAATCAATCTCTCCTCTCTGCCGCTATCACCGGCGTAAGATAAATCAATAAATTTTCCGCCCGCTTCGTACTCTTACGGCGGGCGTCTCTGTTTTTTCTTTTGCCTAATAGGCGCTTTTGAGCCATACCGCATGGGCGATTCCGGGGATACTCTCCCCTTGTTGCACCGTCATAGGGGACATCAATGCGCCTGTGCCTACAAAGAGTACATTTTTCATGCCTCCGGTTTTCAGCAGGTTCATGATATAGGAGCACACTACAGCGGCGGAACATCCACAGCCCGATCCACCCGCATGGACGTCCTGGGTCTGGCGGTCGTAAATCAGCAAACCGCAATCGGCGTAGTGAGTCCCTAACTCTATATTTTCCCGGGAAAGCAGCTGCTGCATTAAATCGCTTCCCACCTGACCCAAATCGCCGGTCAAGATGACGTCAAAGTCCTCCGGTTTTTTACCGGTATCCTTGAGGAAGTCCACGATAGTGGCTGCCGCTGCTCCAGCCATAGCGGCTCCCATATTGTTGGCGTCTTTGATACCCATATCCACCATACGGCCGAAGGTGACGCCGGCAATCTGAGGGCCTCCCCCGTTGGTGGATGGCGTGATGATGGCGCATCCCGACGCCGTGGCGGTCCACTGAGAGGTGGGAGGACGCTGTCCCCCATATTCCAGGGGAAAACGGAATTGGCGTTCGGCGGTGCAGAAGTGGGAAGACGTGACGGCGGCGCAGGTGGAAGCCGCCCCGCTTTCCACCAACAGCCCTGCCAACCCTAGGGAAAGGGCCATAGTGGAACAAGCTCCAAACAATCCCACAAAGGGAATATCCAAAGACCGCAGTCCAAAGATAGAACTGGTACATTGATTGATGAGATCGCCGGCCAAAACATAGTCCACCTGCTGTGGGCTAATGGAAGCCTTATCCAAGGCCAGGTGGACCGCTTGTTCCTGCATGGCGCTCTCGGCCTTTTCCCAGGTCTCCTGGCCTAGTTTTGTATCTTCAAAAATTTTATCAAACTGCCTGGCCAAAGGGCCTTCTCCCTCTTTTTTACCGGCCACAGCGGCAAAACCCGCCGCCATGGGATGTTGATCCAGCAGCAACGTATATCGTCCAGTACGGGTTATCATGTGGATATTCCTACCTTTCCAAGCATTTTGTAAGGAACGCGTACCCTTAGAACAAATTGCAGATGTACAGAATGATCCCGTACACCACGCTGGCCGAAATGCCAAACACCAGAACAGGCCCCGCTACGACAAACATTTTGGCGCCTAATCCGGTAATATATCCTTCGCTTTTAAACTCAATGGCTGGGGATACGATGGCATTGGCAAATCCTGTAATGGGCACCAATGTGCCGGCGCCGGCATGTTTTGCCAATTTGTCGTAAAGCCCCAGACCGGTCAATGCGGCACTGAGAAAAATGAGGGTACAGGATACCGCCATTTTTGCCTCTTGCTCCGGCAGTCCCGCCAGAATCCACAGGTTCTGGATGGCTTGGCCAATGGTACAAATCAGTCCGCCCACCAAAAAAGCCAATAGAACATTTTTGACTTTTGGTGAATTGGGGGAGGTCTTG
>CALCVR010000300.1 GCA_937905915.1 uncultured Eubacteriaceae bacterium | reverse complement strand
GCCGTTATTTTCCGGTCAATCCCCTGCAGCAGCCCACCGAGGATTGGCCCGATAAGAATATAGGCTAAAGCGGACACCACAGATCCTGCCATCACAGAGCACCTCCAATCGCTACTACCAGTAAAATAATCAGCCCTGCTGCAGAGAGCACCAGCGAGGGGAACAAAATTTTCTTTTCTCCAAAATAATCAGTTAAATACCAGTTGGACAAAAACATCTGTTTCGGCTTTCCAAAAGAATCGACAAAAGTACGGTCATCTCCGGTATTGGCTCCGCCCATATAGGAGGTGATAATCTTATTCTTTTTCCCAAAGGTCAGCAGACGCACAGCAATCGGCAAAATGACAATCATACAGAGCATCATTGCCATAATATACAGGTTGCCGCTGCTAATCAGAGCTGGAATGGTTTCATGGAACATATCCATCAGGAACGGCTCAATTAAATAGGTGGAAGCCAATGGGAAGGACAGGCATAAGACGATCACCAACAGGCAGTGAACCAGAAGGGAAAGCCATTCGCTCCCCTTTGTGGTATCTTTCACCGCTTCGGAGTGGTGATGGACGGCCACCAGTGTCCCAAGCCATTTTGTCCAGTAAAACAAGGTGGTCGCACTACCGAAAATCAAGAAGATAACGAGGAGAATGCTCCCAGAATCCACATAGGCTTTGAGTGCAGCCCATTTAGAAATCAACATACCGAACGGAGCAAGGAACATACCTGCAATTCCGACAATCATGACATAGGCAAGACGCGGAAGTTTGACAATCAAGCCGTGCATATCTTCAATATTCCGGCTGCCGATACAGTTTTCTACAGCGCCAACCGACTGGAACATCAGAGACTTGGAAACTGCATGGAACATCATCAAAAGAATGCCGGCCCAGACCGCCTCGTGCATACCGACGCCTGCGCAGGCGGTAATCAGCCCCAGATTGGAAACCGTGGAATAGGCGAGCACTTTTTTTCCATCGCTTTGGGAGATCGCAAGGATGGATGTAGCCAAAAAGGTAAAACCCCCAATCGTAGTAACCATCAGCCCGGCAAGATTCCCGTAAAAAGCTGGGGAAAGCCGGAGCAGGAGATAAACGCCCGCTTTGACCATGGTTGCCGAATGCAGCAGAGCGCTTGTCGGGGTCGGCGCAACCATCGCGCCAAGCAGCCACTTGGAAAAGGGCAACT
>CALCVR010000299.1 GCA_937905915.1 uncultured Eubacteriaceae bacterium | reverse complement strand
CGCCGCCTAAAGGATATTATGACCACCATTTTCCATAATGCATACAATGCCTCCGTTGAGTGTGGCGTACCGGGCGACTTGGTTGTGGGCGCCAATATCGCCGGCTTTAAGAAAGTAGCCGATGTGATGCTGGCCCAAGGCCTCATCTGAGCCTTTCATCGCAACAAATTATTGCTCCCCTCATGCCGCGCGGCAAACGCGCTGCGGCTTGAGGGGAGCACTTTTTGATCTTCGGCGGAGGCCTCATAGCTCTTCTACAGCCAGGATTCCATCAACTTGGTTAATTTCCGTGAGGATATCCTCCACGATGGATTTTCTGGGCAGCCGTAGGGAGAAGATCGCACAGGCATTGTGCGTTTCACTGCGGACAGAGCGAATGATCTCCATATTCAAAACCTTCAGGTCACACTCCTGATACAGCTTTAGAAGCTTATCCAGGGCATCTTTATTCCTGTATTCAATGGATAGGTTGATTTCCGGAGCATACATCATAGTCCGGTACTCCAGCTTTGCAAAGAGCATTTCCGCTAAGAGTACCAGCACTGTGGCGAGGATTCCGCCCTCGTAAAATCCGGCGCCCAGGGCCAATCCCACGATTGCCACTGTCCACAGCCCCGCCGCAGTGGTAAGGCCCTTTACCCGCTGATGCTGTGTGACAATAATGGTTCCGGCGCCGATAAAGCCGATGCCCGCCACCACACTGCCTCCCATACGCGCCATATCCAGATAGTAGTGCATATTCAAAAACAGATGCTGGCTGGGCATTGTGGTCATGGCCGCGCCCAGGCAAATCAGGATATGGGTCCGGAAGCCAGCAGACCTCCGTTTGTATTCCCGCTCCATTCCCACAATGCCTCCACAGATCATCGCCAGCACCAGACGCAGAGTAATGGAGACCACCGTTACATCCCGAAGGCCATCGAAAATTGATAACATACGGCATCCCCTCCCTTATATCTCATCCAATGTAATAACGGTCTCCAGCTCCGCTATGGAAGCCAGGACCTGCTCATGGTGGATTTTCTGATTGAGCCGGATGGAAAACACCGCGCTTGGCCGTTCTATATGCTCCGGTTTGCCATGGTCAATTTCCACCCCATAAATCTGGGCCCCTTGCGCCTTGATGCAGTTAATAATATCGCTGACATCCTCCAGAGAGGAAAACTCTACATAAAAATTCATATTCCGCGCATTCTCCACCGCAATCCGCTCCAGAACCGGCAGGAATCGCATGCACAAAAAAATCAAGATAAATGCGATAACAACACACTCATAAAATCCGGCACCAATCGCCAGTCCCATACAGGCTGAAGCCCAGAGGCCGGCAGCCGTGGTAAGCCCCTGTACCTTTTGCCGCCCTGTGATGAGGATGGTGCCGGCCCCCAGGAAACCTACTCCACCGATGGCCTTGGCACCAAAGCGGCTGACATCTACCTTTCGTCCAACCTCTGCGGCCACGTCCGCCCAACTGGTGGAAACCATCACAAACAGATATTGGCTCAAAATACCCGTCAAGGTGGCTCCGAGGCACACCAGCATATAGGTCCGAAACCCCGCAGCCCGTCCCTTGCGGCCCCGCTCAAAGCCAATCGCGCCTCCCAACAGCATGGCCAGCAGCAGACGCAGCGCCAGAGAGAGGATATTTAATTCCCGCAGGTAGTCCAATGCCTTGATCACAAATCTCACCACCCTTACGATTTTAGACCGTCTCCACGGCCTTGACATGCCACGGCTTCCAGCCGCGATTTCGAAGCGGCCCCGCAGCAATCGGCCTCCGGCAAGAAAATCGGACGACCGGCAAGGGGCGGTATCATCACCGCCCCCTGCTAATGAATTTTTTGACCGCTGCGGTACATGCGACCGCCCCTACTGAAACAGCCACCAATGGCATTCAGATGGCGGCCTCGAAATCAAAATGATAGGGCAGTTTCAGCTGATCCCGGACCGCAATCATCTCCCTTTGGACCGCCTCGCCGATGGGAACGCCCTTGTCTTTGCGCTCACACCACGCCAGCCACTCCTTCTCTCCGGCAGTGTAAATGCGGTCATGACCCGGCGCTTTTTCCGAGGTGCGCAGCGCACGGCAAATGTCCCCCGCAGTCTTTTTACAGGTATCCAGCCCCATAAAGAACTCTGGATTGATCACAAAGAAGAAGTGTCCTAGGTGGTACATCTGAGGATTTCCATTCTGATCCACACCGGTGAGCGCCTTCATGAAAGGTCCTCCAGTCAGGGCGGCGGACAGGATTTCCACCACTGCGGCATAGCCGTACCCCTTGTAACCACACATCTCATCACCCGCACCGCCCAAGGGTGTCAATGCGGCGGTCCCGTCCACCAGTGCCTTTAAAATGGCGCTGGAGTCCGTCATAGAACTGCCATCATGAGAGATCACCATGCCGGCGGGCGTGTCTTTTCCCTCCCGAGCGTAATACTCGATCTTGCCCCGCTGAACAACGGAGGTGGCACAGTCGATACAGAAGGGAAACTCCTCATCTGTCGGAATTGCCCAAGTCAAGGGGTTCGTCCCCATCATATTCTCCACGCCAAAAGTCGGCGCAATGGAAGGCCGGGCATTTGTTCCGGTGACGCCGATCATGCCTGCCTTGGTCGCCATGGTGGTCCAGTATCCTGCTATGCCATAATGGGTGGAGTTCCGGATCGCGCCGCCGGCCATCCCATATTTTTTAGCCTTTTCAATCAGCGCCTCCATCATGCGATAGGACGCCACCATCCCC
>CALCVR010000298.1 GCA_937905915.1 uncultured Eubacteriaceae bacterium | reverse complement strand
CCGCATCTCCGGCTGGGACAAACAAGGATGCAATTCCACCTGATTGACCATAGGAGTTACAGTGCCGCTTTGAGCCAGGTCCTCTATCTGCTCTACACTAAAATTGGAGACGCCGATTGCGCGGATTCTGCCCTCTTTATAGAGCTTTTCCATAGCTCGCCAAGTGTCTTTGCTTTGGGGCTGGGGCCAATGGATCAGATAAAGATCAAGATACTCCACACCTAATTTTTGGATGGAACGTTCAAAGGCTTCTAAGGTTTGTTCATAACCCTGTTCATCATTCCACATCTTACTAGTAAGGAAAATTTGATCCCGAGGCAAGCCGCACTGGGCAATCCCCTGACCCACGCCTTTCTCGTTTTTATAATAGGAAGCGGTGTCGATGTGCCGGTAGCCCTGTTGGATGGCTTCCTTTACTGCCTGAGCGGCTCCATCGTCGTCCATTTTATAGGTGCCGAAGCCCAGCACTGGGATTTCCACCCCGTTTAACAGTTTGACAGATTGATTGAGTTCCATAGAAAACACCTTCTTTTTTGTATTGAGTCGTTTGACAAAGGCATCAAAGGCTGTTATGATATCCCTAGAAAATAGTATACTACAACTGATGGTTGTTTCAAAGCACTTTGCGAAAATGTGTCCTATATGTTTTCCATAACTGCCCATCCTGTATTTGGGCTCGAAAAAGGAGGATTTTTATGTCCATTTTGGTCACCGGCGGCGCCGGGTATATTGGCAGCCACACCTGTGTCGAGCTTCTGAAAGAGGGATTTGACATTGTGGTGGTGGACAATTTCTATAACAGTAAACCTGAAGTTTTAAATCGTATCCGGGAACTAAGCGGCCGGGATTTTCGTTTTTATGAAGTAGATATCTTAGATGAGAAAGCTCTGGATCAGGTGTTCTCTGAAAATGAGATCCAGTCGGTCATTCACTTCGCCGGCCTCAAAGCGGTAGGGGAATCGGTTAAAGTCCCGCTGAAGTACTATTACAACAATATCACCGGCACTGTAGTATTGTGCGATGTGATGGCCAAGCACGGTGTAAAAAATATTGTGTTTAGCTCGTCGGCCACGGTCTATGGCTTTCCCAAGAAGATTTGTTTTTGTGAAAGCGATCCTGTGGATATCGCTTCCATCACTAACCCTTACGGTCGCACCAAACTGGTCATCGAAGAGATGTTACGAGATCTGTGGCGCAGTGATAACAGCTGGAACATCGCCCTTCTGCGGTATTTTAATCCCATCGGAGCCCATGAAAGCGGGCGTATCGGTGAAGATCCCAACGGTATCCCCAACAATTTAATGCCTTATGTGTCCCAAGTAGCCATCGGCAAACTGCCCGTCTTATCCGTGTTTGGAAATGACTATCCCACTCCCGACGGCACCGGCGTACGGGATTACATCCATGTAGTGGATCTGGCCATCGGCCATGTTAAGGCAGTCCGTTGGCTTGAGACCAATCCCGGGGTAGACGCCATCAATTTGGGAACCGGCGTTGGTTACAGCGTGCTGGACATTGTTCATACCTTTGAGGAGGCTTCCGGGGTTTCCGTCCCCTATAAAATCGCTCCCCGGCGCGCTGGCGATCTGGCTATTTACTATGCCGATCCTGCCAAAGCAGCCAGGGTTTTGGATTGGAAAGCACAGCGGGATCTAAAAGCCATGTGTGTGGATACCTGGCGGTGGCAGTCCCAAAATCCCAATGGCTATGATCAATAAAAGAAAAAGACATTGCAAAGAGGCATGGATGACATAAGCCCATCTATGCCTCTGTTTTTGTGTCAAAGGGAAGTTTTTATTAGATGACAAAAAATACAGAATTATGATTGACAAATTTATTGAAATGATAAATAATATCCGTAAAAGGCATCTTACCTTTTTCCATTGGTTCGCTATCATTTAGGAACTTAACTCTTACAAAATGACAAAATTGGGGAGGAAAGGGGGCTTCTTCTGTCGTAGCACATACTTGTATCGCCCAAATGCAGGTGCGTTTACGGCATTTTACTTTTTGAAAATTAAAACTTATTCGGACAAAGGCGAAAAAGGAGTTGTACCTATGCGTAAAAAAGTTTTGGGGAGAATTCTCTCCCTCACCTTGGCGCTGGCAATGGCATTGTCGGTATTGACCTCAGGTGGCGTGATGACAGCCAGTGCTATGACCGCTGATCAAGCTCAGGAGGCCATGGACGCTTTTCTGAAAGTCTATTATAAGGCGGATGAGCATCG
>CALCVR010000297.1 GCA_937905915.1 uncultured Eubacteriaceae bacterium | reverse complement strand
TGTATAAGAAGAAAAGTTATCTTTTATTAATAAAACAAATAAAATTTCCTTAAATGGAATAAGAAAAAGCACACTGGATTACAAAAAATCCAGTGTGCTTTTGGTTGTACAGGAGGTTTATAGAAGAGAAATCGAAAAGAACTATTTGCAATTGGGACCGGTTGGTTTATCAAAGGAGGGATTAAAAGCGTAGAAATTGCGATAATCGAGTTTCTCTTGGACCAAACGCAATCCTTCGCCAAATCGTTGATAATGGACGATTTCACGTTCCCGTAGGAACTTAATGGGATCGCGGACGTCGGGATCATCGGTAAAGCGGAGGATGTTGTCATATGTGGACCGGGCTTTTTGTTCTGCTGCCAAATCTTCGTGGAGATCGGTGAGGGGATCTCCTTTTACCTGGAGATAAGAGGCTGTAAAAGGTGCCCCAGAGGCGGCGACTGGATAGACTCCTGTGGTATGATCCACAAAATAATCAGAGAAACCGGATTTCTTGATTTCTTCCATTGTGAGATCACGAGTCAATTGATGGACTAAAGTAGCAACCATCTCAAGGTGGGCCAATTCTTCCGTACCGATGTCGGTGAGTAGTCCTTTTAGTTCGGGATAGGGCATGGAATAACGCTGGCTTAAATAACGCAAAGAAGCACTCAGTTCGCCGTCGGGACCGCCATACTGTGAGATGATGACCTTGGCCAAAGCCGGATTGGGCGTGGCTACTTTAATAGGATGCTGTAATTGTTTGATATAACTCCACATATACTTAACAATCCCCCTTGTCGTAATCCCAGGGCCACGGATCGGCTAGCCAAGACCAACGGCATCCCATATCAGCGCTGCTGGCCGAGATAGGGCCGTATTTTGATTCGTATTCCTGGGTCAATTTGTCGCAGGTAGCTTCGTATTGCCGAAGCATTTGTAGAGCCTGGGTATCGTTGGGATGAGTGTTGAGATACAAATGGGTTTCCCACATGGAAAAACAGGCGGCCGCCCGCTTGCGCATAAGCATCATACGATCATCCATTAGCCCCTTTCCACCAAGGAACGGTTTATCCAATTCAGGGAAAAGCGTACCGACTCGCAGGGCGTGTTCCGGCTCAAAAACCTCAGTCATATTTTGGTAAGGGACATAAGCCATAGCAACTGGGGTATGAGCAGGGAAAGGCGTCCTGTCGTCAATCATCGGAGGGCAAGTGCCACAAGGATTGCAGGAACTGCAAGCATCTGCCATATTTGTAAGACTCCTTTCTGGGATGTCAACGCATCCGATAGTATCATATGAGAGAGTAAAACAATTGGTGAGGAATGTCGTATTGCAGAGAGAAGAAAAATATGGTGGAACCGTTAAATCAGTATAAAAACGCTTGCTTTTTTTATCTGAAATTGGTATACTATGTCTGGAGAAAGTTTTTAAGGAGGAATTGCCATGGATCAGAATCCATATAATCCATATCAACCTGACCAGCAGTCGGATCCTTCTAACCAAGGCCAGCCGGCCCCTTATGGGGGCGAACCAACTGAACCCCATGTAGATCCATATCAGAAACCGCCTGTCCCACCGGTGGTTGATCCCTATCAGCCGTATAATTATCAGCCTGGAGTTCCCCCTGTGCAAAAAGGTGTCCCGCCAGCCAATGGCCTTGCTATCGCTTCTTTGGTTTTGGGCATTGTAAGTGTGGTATGTTGTTCGATTTTTATGGGTTTTTTAGGTATCCCCGGTTTGATTTGCGCCATTATTGCAATGGCTAAGGGAAACCGCAGTGGCATGGCTATTGCAGGTTTGATTCTTTCCATTGTAGGATTCCTTTTGTTCGTGGTTCTGATAGCAGTTATGGTGGCTTATCCCAATATTGTAGAGGATATCATGAACGATAACTTCTATTATTACTATCGCTATGGATATTGATTAAGTGAACGAAGACTTTAAAAGATGAAAAAAGATCCCCTGCCTATGAAAGGCAGGGGATCTTTTTTGCAAAAAATAGTTTATCAGCAGATTTCAGGTGCCAATATCGTAATATGTCGTTTTAAAAGATAGTTGTCAGCGATCTCAAGCGTATCCCAAAGGGTGAAAATATGCTATAATAGGAAAAATCGGTGAGCACTGTCTTGACACAGTATTTTAGAGAAGGGGAGAAAAACAATGAAAAAAGGCCAAGATTCAATCTCCACTTCTGGAGGGTTCTGGCATCGTCTGTGGACGACACGTAAAGGCAACCTGATTGTCAGTGGGACAGTAGCGTGTTTGGCGGCGCTTGTTTTTGTTCTTTTTCATACAGGGAAAATTTCTATAACAGGTATTTTACCCCCTTGCCTTTTCCGAGCCGTTACAGGTTTTCGATGCATGGGATGTGGAGCAACACGATCCATTCAGTGCTTTTTACAGGGAAATTGGGGAGAAAGCTTTTTTTACAATCCTATGTTTTTTCTCATAGGATTGTTAACTTTAATCTTTTATGGTATTTTTACAGTTAACGCATTGCGGCCGCAGTATCGTCCGCTTCATATTGGATTAAAGCGATACCAGATTGTACTATTGGCGGTACTGGCCGTGGCTTTTTTGATTGTACGTAATACGCCATGGTATCGAACAATTCTTTATTGATTGAACAAAATAGAGGGGAAAGAACAATGAGCTTGCCCAAGATACCAAAAGAGTTACCGATAATGACTATGGATGAAGCCATTGAAAAATTTGCTAGACAGGGAGAAAGCCCAATAACCGCAAAACTAGAAGGAGACACCTGGTGCGGAAGAGGAGAGGATTTTTTGGAATGGAGTGGCTGCCATTTTATAGGCTGCCGCTTTGTAGGAACCAACATGCAGAGAAACAGTTTTTCAGATGTCTTATTTGAAAATTGTGACCTTTCCAACGTAAACTGGAGAGAAGTGAATCTTACTCGAGTGTGGTTTCAAAACTGTAAAATGGTAGGGGCTAATTTAGCGGGACTTTCAGCCCGTCATGTGCAATGGAAGCAGTGTAATCTCCAATATGCCAATCTAAACGACGGTACTTTTCAAGAGGTTTTGTGGATAGACAGCAATTTGAAACAGATCGGTTTTTGCAACTGCCATTTAAAAAAAGTGACGTTTACCAACAGCTCTCTGGCAGAAAGTGAATGGTTGGCCACGAGCCTACAAGATATTGATTTGCGCAGTTGCGATATTCAGGGGATTCAGTTGGCGGGTCCAGAGCTAAAGGGCGCTATCGTGGACGCATTTCAAGCAGCAGACTTGTCTCGTTTTTTGGGATTGGTGGTAAAGTGAATATTTTTTGATTCACAGATATCTAAATTAGAATTGACATTTTTATTCTGCTTGTAGTATAATAAATAGTATACGACACAACTACAATAAGAAGATAATCGGGATGTGGTTCAGTTTGGTAGAGCGCCTGCTTTGGGAGAATACGCCCGGGCCACCCCACAACTTCATATCCGGGTGTAGCGCAGTTGGTAGCGCGCTTGCTTTGGGAGCACGGAGTAAGCAACT
>CALCVR010000296.1 GCA_937905915.1 uncultured Eubacteriaceae bacterium | reverse complement strand
TGCGTGACACCTCCCAATCTCACGATCGTTGCAGCGTTGTAGAGGTCATGGGTCGCCGTGCCGGATGGCTGGCTTTGCGCTGCGGTATTGCCGTAGGAGCTACCTCCATTCTGGTGCCTGAGATTCCCTTTGATCTACAGAAGGATGTTGTTGATCGTATGGTGGAAAATCAGAGAGCTGGCAAGCAGCACTTTGTGGTGGTAGTGGCGGAAGGAGTTGGCAATGTTTCGGAAATCGCCAAAGAAATTCAGTCCCGTACCGGCATCGAATCCCGCGCCACTGTTTTGGGCCATATCCAGCGTGGCGGCAGCCCTACGGTCACTGACCGTGTGGTGGCCAGCCAGTTGGGTTACCACGCAGTGGAGCTTTTGGCCAAGGGCATCGGCAATCGAGTAGTAGCCATGAAAGAGGAAAAAGTGGTGGACTACAACATCTCGGAAGCTTTGCAGATGAAAAAGCCCTTTGATTTTAACCTCTATCAGATTGCTCACGATATCAGCATCTAAAAGATTTCGCTAAATGGTTTTAAAAGGAGTATGATCCAAAGATCATACTCCTTTTTATTTTAGAAAAGAGAGTAAAAAGAGATGATTGTTTGATTGAAACAAGGATAATATGGGAAACAATATTGTGAAAAGTGATAAAAAAGAACGGTTCATATTTTAGTCATTGACATGGCCTAACTATTGCGTATACTAATTATTAATATACCTAACTATTTAGGAAGCAAATTGACTTTGGGAGAGTAGGGCGAATGAAACAATGTTAGAGGAAACACAAGCCAAAAAGCTGATGGATTCCATGAGAAGACTCAAGAAGTTGGCCGCAAAAATCCATTTGGATGGAGATGTTTCACAAGGAGAATTTTTTATGTTACATACCATCCGAAGCGGGATGAAAAAACAGTGTAAAGAGGTTGACCCGATAAAGGGCGTTACCATTTCACACATAAGCCGTCAACTCAATATCGCTATGCCGACAGTATCGCAAACCATCCGTATTTTAGAGGAAAAGGAGTTGGTACAAAGGCTTACCGATGGTCGGGATCGGCGCAGGGTGTATGTAGCGCTAACCCAACGGGGGGAGAAGTTGCTGGAGCAAATGGCGCGGCAGATGGCCAGTATGATGGACGAAGTGATGGAACGCCTAGGCGGAGAAAATGTAGAGCAACTGACCAGGCTCATCGACAAATTGTATGACATTATGGAGGATATCCGGCAGCAAAAAAGCAAAACCGCACATTATTGAGATTTTTATTTGAGAAAGGAAGACAGTGGGCCTATGAAGAAATTGGGGAAATATTTAAAGCCCTTTGCCTTAGTATTGGTAGCCTGTGTTGTGCTACTATTTGCGCAGGCACTTTGTGACTTAAACCTGCCCAACTACATGTCAAACATTGTCAATGTGGGCATCCAGCAAAGCGGCATTGACCACGCAGCTCCCGAAGCTATCAGCCAAAATGGATTCCGGTTGATGACGGCATTTATGACCGATCAAGACAAGCAGGTTGTAAAGGCCCGCTACACCCTAGCAGCCACAGGAGGATCGGGTGAAGAGTACGACAATTGGGTAAAACAGTACCCGTTGCTTGCCAGAGAGGATATTTATATCAGACAAACCGATGATTCTGAAGATCTGAGCCAATTGGACGATATTTTTGGCAAGGCCAGTTGGACCATGATCAATACCTTCCAAGATATGGCGACCCAAACAGAGGGGCAAGGAGAACAACAGGGCCTCAGTTCGGAAAACATGGCTGATGTTGATATTACGACCCTCTATCCCATGATTTCAATTTTAGAGCAAATGCCATCGTCCGTGATGGATTCGGCTCGCCAGGAGGCCGAGCAAATGCAGCAGTCCATGCGGGATCAAACCGGGGCCGTGTTTGTGAAGCTGTTTTATCAGGAACTGGGGATGGATGTAGGCGGCATCCAGATGGGATACATTCTGCGGACCGGTCTTTTGATGTTGCTGATCGCTTTGGCCGGCATTGCGGCCACCATTTTGGTGACCTTCTTTGCATCCCGGGTGTCGGCCGGCGTGGCCAAGAGCATGCGACGGGACTTGTTCCACAAAGTGGAGAGTTTCTCAAATAGTGAATTCGATCAGTATTCCACAGCATCTCTCATTACCCGTACCACCAATGATATTACACAAGTGCAGATGCTTCTGGTTATCGGCATCCGTATTTTGTGTTACGCTCCCATTATCGGCATCGGCGGCACCATTATGGCCCTGAACAAGAGTTCCTCTATGGCGTGGGTCATCGCCTTGGCCTGCGTGCTGCTGATGGGCGTTATGCTGGTGCTTTATAAGGTAGCTATGCCCAAGTTTAAGAGTATCCAAAAACTCATTGATAAGCTCAATTTGGTCTCCCGCGAAAACTTAAACGGCTTAATGGTCATCCGGGCCTTTGGCACCCAGGAATTTGAAAAGAAACGCTTTGATACCGCCAACCAAAATCTGACCAAAACCAACCTGTTTGTCAACCGTACCATGGCGCTGATGATGCCGGTGATGATGTTTATCATGAATGGCCTATCCCTTCTCATCGTGTGGGTAGGTTCCCATCAGATTGCGCAGTCCACCATGCAGGTGGGCGACATGATGGCCTTTATCCAGTACGCCATGCAGATCATCATGGCCTTCCTGATGATTTCCATGATGTTCATCATGATCCCCAGGGCGGCCGTATCCTTAAACCGCGTGGCCGAGGTGCTGGACACCAAACCGGTTATTTTAGATCCGGAGCAGCCTAAGGATTTTGATCCCAGCCAGCGAGGCGTAGTGGAGTTCAAACATGTCAATTTCCACTACAATGGCGCGGAAGAAGACGTCCTTCACGACATCACCTTTACGGCGAAACCCGGCCAGACCACCGCCTTTATCGGCTCTACAGGATCGGGCAAATCCACTTTGATCAATCTGATCCCCCGTTTTTATGATGTAACAGGGGGAGAGATCCTGGTAAACGGCGTCAACGTCAAAGACGTTCCGCAGAAGCTGCTGCGGGAGCAGATTGGGTATGTGCCTCAAAAGGGCGTGCTCCTCAGCGGAACCATCGCCTCCAACCTGCGTTACGGCGACGAAAGTGCCAGCGATGAGCACATCCAGGAGGCGGCTGAGGTGGCCCAGGCCATGGACTTCATCAGCCAAAAGGAAGATGGCTTCCAAAGCGATATTTCCGAAGGCGGTTCCAACGTATCAGGCGGACAGAAACAAAGGCTGTCCATCGCAAGAGCTTTGGTCAAGAATGCACCTATCTATATCTTTGACGACAGTTTCTCAGCCTTGGACTTCAAAACTGACGCCGCTTTAAGAAAAGCGTTGAAGAAGTATACGTCGGACAGCACCATGTTGATCGTGGCCCAGCGGGTCAGCACCATCATGCAGGCCGACCAGATCATCGTGTTGGACGAAGGGCGAATCGCCGGCATGGGAACCCATCAGGAACTTTTGAAAAATTGTCCGGTGTATTACGAAATTGCCAGCTCACAGCTTTCAAAGGAGGAGTTGGAATGAGCAAACAGACCTCCCCTAGAAGGCGGCAAATGAGACGGCCGATGGGCCATGGTCCCATGGGAGGAGCAGGAGAAAAGGCCAAGGATTTTAAAGGCACTTCTCAAAAATTGCTCCAATATCTGGGGAAATACAAAGTGTCCATTGCGGTGGTTATCCTATTTGCCGTCGCCTCTACCATCTTTACCATCGTAGGGCCGAAGATCCTGGGCAAAGCTACCACCAAATTGTTTGAAGGCGTTATGGAAATGGTGGGCGGTTCCGGAGCGGGCATTGACTTTGGCTACATCGGCATGATTTTAGGATCTCTACTGGGGCTGTATCTTGTCAGCGCCCTGTTCTCTTATATCCAGGGATTCCTGATGTCGGGCGTGTCCATGAAGGTGACCTATAACTTGCGCCGGGACATTTCAGCAAAGATTCATAAGCTGCCCCTCAAGTACTTTGACCAGCGCAGCTACGGCGAAGTGCTGTCCCACATCACCAACGACGTGGATTCGGTCAGCCAGACCCTCAACCAGAGTTTGACCCAGATCATTACGTCGGCCACTACCTTGGTAGGCATCTTGGTGATGATGTTGTCCATCAGCTGGCAGATGACGCTGGTGGCTTTGTGCATCATCCCAATCTCCTTGATTTTTGTCCTGTTTATTGTCAAGCGGTCTCAGAAATACTTTAAGTCCCAACAGGATTATCTAGGTCACGTCAACGGCCATGTAGAGGAGATGTACGGCGCCCATACCCTGGTCAAAGCCTTTAACGGGGAAGAACAATCGGGAAAAACCTTTGACCAGTACAATGAAAGGCTTTATCATTCCGCTTGGAAAGCACAGTTTCTGTCTGGGCTCATGCAGCCGGTCATGAACTTCATCGGCAATTTGGGATATGTGGCGGTGTGCATCCTGGGCGGATACCTGGCCATCCAAGGCCGTATCTCAGTGGGTGATATTCAAGCTTTTATCCAGTATGTCCGTCAATTTACCCAGCCCATCACCCAGGTGGCCAATATCTCTAACATCCTC
>CALCVR010000295.1 GCA_937905915.1 uncultured Eubacteriaceae bacterium | reverse complement strand
GAATGGTCATTGGCCGGGACATGATCGGCACCATGTGTGAAACGCTTATTCTGGCTTTTGTAGGCACGGCATTGACCACGATGCTGGTACTGATATCTTACGGTATCCAATTTGACCAGCTGTTGAGCTCCGATTACATCGCCATTGAACTGCTTCACGCTGTAACAGGCAGTATGGCGGTAGTGCTGTCAGTTCCTACTACAGCCATACTTTCCGGGATATTTTTCACGAAACCTCTTCGTAAAACTTAAGCGCAGCAAAAGAAGAAATTTCAAAAAAACCGCCTTGTTTCTCAGTTTGAGAATACAAAGGCGGTTTTTCACTTTACATAAATTTTATCAAAATTTGAACAAACTATGATTGAAACAAAGGAAAAGAATGGGATAGGATAAAGATATCACGAAAGAAAGGATGAATTACAGTGAAACTAGGAAAAGCGTTAAAACGCGCGCTGTCATGTGTTTTGGCTGTAACCATGGTCTGTGTCAGCGGCATGCTGCCCACAGGACTGGCAGCCGAAACCGACAATCCACTCATCCCTACGGCCAAACCGCAGGGGAGTACCATCAAGATCATCGATCACAATGTGTACACAGGACTGAACAATTTCGATCAACGTGCCGAAGGAGCGGTACAGCTGTTTGAAAAGTACATGCCCGACTCCATCGGCCTCCAGGAAGCCAACGTGACCTGGATGGACGCTCTCACGGAAGGCTTAGCAGATCATTACGCCTATGTTGGCGTGGGCCGCGAAAACGGCACCAACGATCAAAACAGCGGCGAGGCCACTCCCATCTTCTACTTGAAAGACAAGTATAATCTGGTGGATTCCGGGACCTTCTGGCTTTCTGAAACTCCGGACGTCCCCTCCATTGGATGGGATGCCATGTATAACCGCATCTGTACCTGGGCCATTTTGGAAAACAAGGAAACCGGCGAAACTTATGCCCACGTCAACACCCACTTTGATCATGTGGGAAGCACCGCCCGCATCAAGAGTATGCGAATGATTGTAGAATTCCTCAACACGTTGGACATGCCGGTCGTGTGTACTGGTGACTTTAACGTCAGCCAGGATTCCGACGTCTATAACCTGATGCTCTCAAGCGGCTTCATGCAGGATACCAAAAACATGGCCGAGAAAAAGGTCAACGAAGGCGGGACTATGTCCAACTTCGGTCAAAATGATGTGTCCGGACAGCTGCCCATCGACTTTATCTTCGCCTCCAAAGACGACTTTAAAGTTTCCCTTTATCAAGTGCTGGATGAAAAATCCAACGGCACCTATATCTCGGATCATTTGGGCATCTATTCGGAAATGATCCTGATGGCGCCAGCTGATACCTATCGCGCCGTATACGGCACCGCCCAGTTGGACGGCCAAATGGATGAGGCCTACAGCCGTGCCCAGAAGGTGGACATCAATTTGGATTCTTCCGGCGATGATTCTACCGGTGCCACCGGTGTGGCCCGGACCATCTACGATGGGGATTATATTTACTCTTTTGTGGAGGTTAAGGACTCCACTCCCAATGTGAACGTGACCGATCCCACCAACTCGAACTACGGCGTAGACGGTGTTCAATTCTTCTACGATTTTAAAAATGCAGACGGTTCCAGTTGGGTAAACGATCACAGTGGTTACTTTATCACCGATCTCACCAGCAGCGGCCATTGGACCAGTCCCGACGGCACTCCCGGCCAGGACATTGCCCGATGGGCAGGCGGCTTTGCCGGATTCAAAGGCGACACATCCAAGATGGATTTCCGCGGCGTCAAAACCGAAGAGGGATACACCATGGAAATCCGCGTAGCCCTGCCCGATACCATCCGCGCTCGGTATGCGGCCGGTGAGGACAATATCCAGATCGGCGTAGGATTCCAGATCAACGACGACCAAAATGACGACGGCGCCCGTGATAACATGTACTTTAACGATCCCAGTTTGGAACAGGCTTGGCAGGGTCCCGACTACATGTCCAATATGATCTTGGCCGGCAGCCCGGATTCCGCTACCAATCCGTCTGTCACTGAGAAATATTACTATATGGCGGTGCCTGGCACTCCCATAGTAGACGGCAATTTGGACAATGCTTATCTCTATGCTCCTACCATCGCCGTCAACAAGGACGGGAGTAACAACGTATCTGCCAATGGCGCTGCCACCAGCACCGCTCGTGTTTTGTACGATGAAAATTATATTTATGTCTTTAACGATATCAAAGACGCAGCCGTCAACGATCCCAGTACCTCCCAGCCGGAGGACAACTATACCAACTACGGCATTGACAACGTCCAGTTATTCTTTGACTTTGCAAACACAGATACCGCTTTTGATATGGCCGATACCTATACTTACGCCTCTAACGACGGCACGGCCAATCACGAGAGCGGCTATATGATGCTCTACAACAATGAAAAGACCCCTTTCCTTACTTACGGATTTACCGATTACAAAGACAATGCCGACAAACTGACCTACAAAACTCAGAGGACGGCTACCGGCTATACGGTGGAACTGCGTTTGGCCCTCAGTGATTCGCTTAAGGAAAAGTTAGCTTCTGGACAACATCCTAAAATCGGCATTGGATTCCAGGTAAACGATGATGCGGATGACGACGGCCTTCGTAACAACACTACCTTCTCCACCAATCAATTGAGCAGCGCTTGGACCAGCCCCATTTACTTTGAGGATATCCTGTTGGGAGAAGTAGGTGGTCGTCCTTCTCAGAGCGGCGATCCCAGCTCTCTCAAACACAATGAACTGATCTCCACCTCCGCCACGGAATGGCGCTATCTGGACAACAACACCGATCCCGCCGCCGGCAGCGACAGCCGTACCAGCTGGACCGAGGCTCAGTTTGACGACAGCCAATGGAAAACTGCCAAGGGAAGCTTCGGCGTTAAGCGCGGACAACAGGAAAACGTCAGCTCCTCCTGCTATCCCAACACCTTGCTTAACCAGTATATCAATGGCGTTGATGGCGATGATATCCCTGCCTATTTCTTCCGCTCCGCCTTTGAGATCGAGGATTTGGAATCCATCGTAGCTCTAAACGGAGAATTGCTTTATGACGATGCTGCTATTGTGTATATCAATGGCCACAAAGTGGCTTCTTTCTACGAGCCGGAAGGCGGATTTGACAGCAATCTGTCTTACGGAGGTTCCAATATGGCCGATCCTCTTACCGGAACCTTTACCGTTACCGACAAATCTATTTTGAACCAGGGCGCCAACACGATTGCCGTGGAGCTTCATCAGGGCCGGGCCTCCAGCTCTGATATCTACTTTGACTTTGTATCCCTCAAACAAAGAGATACGATGGAGGGAACAGCAGAAGTCAAAGCCGTCTCTCTGAACATCGGTGGCGATGAGACTACACGTAATGTAACCTGGTACAGCTCCTCCAACAAGGAAGGCAGAGTACAACTGGCTAAAAAGGCCGATATGACCGACGCCGCCGCCTTCCCCGAAACCTATCAGGAATTCACCGCTGCTTCCCAGGCTGCCAACGACGCCGGGTTCAACAGCTTCTTTGCCACTATGCCGGTGGAACCTGGGAAAGAATACGTCTACCGCGTAGGCAACCAAGAAGGCTGGTCAGAAGTCTACTCTTTCTCAACCCAGGATATTACCGACGGCTTTCATTTTCTGTTGGCCGGTGACCCTCAGATCGGTGCCAGCGGCAATTCCGGCAACGATACGAAGGGATGGACCGACACTCTAAATCAAGCCATGGAGCAGTTCCCGGAAAGCAGTTTCTTACTTAGCGCTGGCGATCAGGTCAATTCCGCCGCTAGCGAAAGCGAATACACCGGATTCCTGAGCCCGGAGATTTTGAAATCCATTCCGTTGGCCACCATCATCGGAAACCACGACGTGGGAAGCACTTCCTACAATCAACATTTTAATATGCCAAATGTCAGCAAAGAGCTGGGGATGTCCGGCCAGGTGGGCGGCGACTACTGGTTCCGCTACGGGAATACCCTGATTATGGCTCTAAATTCCAATCAGCTGAGTACTGCCCAACACGTCCAATTTATGGAAGATGTGCTGGCAAAAAATGGCGAAGCCACCTGGAAGATCGTCACATTCCATCACTCCATCTACAGCACCGCATCCCATTCCACCGAATCAGACATCATAGGCCGCCGCAATGAATTGGCTCCTGAATTCTCTCGGCTGGACATCGACGTAGTGCTTATGGGCCACGATCACGTTTATACCCGCAGCTACATGATGGACGGCGTCACGCCGGTTATCCCGGAGGACGGTAAGCCGGCCTCCAGCGTCACCAATCCCGAAGAAGGACAGGTGCTGTACATCACGGCAAACTCGGCTTCGGGCAGCAAATACTATGACATTTTGTCTAACCAGGCTTTCCGGTATGCTGCTGTAAAGGAACAAGGCCATACCCCTTCCTTCAGCAATATCCAGGTTACCGATGATAGTTTTACCATCACCACCTACCGCAGCAACGATATGAGCGTCATTGACACCTTCACTATCAACAAGACAAGCGATACCACCGCCCCAGTTTGATCCCATGGAAGGCGTCACCGCCGCCGACGATGTGGACGGCGATCTGACCGGCGACATCCAGGTAGAGGGCAAGGTGGATACTCAAAATCCCGGCAGTTATGACCTGACCTACCGCGTATCCGACAAGGCCGGCAATGAGGCTACCGCTACCCGCACTGTAGTGGTGAAGGAAAAAGCCAATGTTACCGCTACTACCGATAAACAAAATTATGAGGTGAATGAGACCGTTACTTTGACAGTAACCACTGGTTCCGATGTTCGCGGCATTGGTCTTGTCAATGAGACCGGCAGGAGCTTGGGAATCACCTCCATGAAATCAGCCAACGACGGCCAGCAAAAGACCTGGACTCTCCAGTTCTCTGTGAGGACCAAAGGCGACCGCAATATCGCCATCCGCATTAGAACCGATTCCGGTTGGATGGATACCGGCGTCACCTTTAACATCCAGGTGGGCATTCCGCCCGTATCGGAGGCAGAGGCCGAGATCTACCGCGCTGATATTGCAGCAGACAGCGCCAAAGTCAATGAGAAATTCCCCGTCATCGTAGAGACCTCCACTTCGGTCATCGACGTAAAGGTACGCAATGAGCTGGGACGGGCCATGGGCGTCCAGGTGGTTGGATATTACGACCAAGGGGATCGTCGCATCTGGACCCTCAATATGGATGTGGGAACCGCAGGATCTAGACTATTCTCCTTCTATCCCGTCGGCAGAGACGGAACTATGGCAAAGGTTTCTGTGGAGGATATGATTACCATTTTACCCTAACCGATAAGTACCCTTTTGAGTGTGATTTTATACCCTAGAAAGGGCAGGTGAGATTTTTTCTCACCTGCCCTTTTTTATGTTAATTAGAGAAGGAAAAAGCCCGTTTTTCTTCCATAATTGCATTTATAATTTTAAGGATTTTATTCTTTTTTGCATTGTAATTGATTAATAAAATAGTGATAAATATATAAATAATAATAGTAGTATTTTGTTGTTTTTATTTTCTTTATTGTATTATTTTATGCTATAATCAACTTGCATAGACAAAAGAAAAATTTGAAATTTATACGAGAATATGCAAAAGGAGGAAAGAAAAATGAAAAAAGCTCGGAAAATTTTAGCGTTTTTATTGTCAAAAAATAAGGAATGTTTTTGAAAAAGTAGATGAGAAAAAAGAGGGGGGATAAACGGGAAGAGGAAACGAGATTGTTCAAAAAATGAGATAAAATAAATAAAATGAACGTTATGCTTTGCGTGTGGTATAGAGATTTTGTTCTTAAAAAAGTCATACATTTTTTGGTAAGGTGGCCAATTATACAAGAGGAATCCCTTGGGGTTGTTATAATTTGCTATCTTTTTTTCCAGGATCTTGGTGTGTCTTGACTTTTTTGTTTTTGGATACTATAATAGACAAAGTTTAATAAACTGAAAAATGAAAAGTATGTCCAATCATTTTTTATAGGGTTTTCATTGAAAAAGTGGGGCATGCTAGTGGTAGCAAAGTGAAAAACATAGCCCATATTAATTATAGGGGGATGTATACATGAAAATTTATCCTGCCGTAAAACGTGTGTTGGATATTGTGTTTTCGAGCTTGGCTTTGGTCTTGCTTTCCCCGGTGCTGCTGATTTTGGCAGTGGCCATAAAACTAGACTCTTCAGGACCTGTTTTCTTGCGGCAAAAGAGAATGGGACGTTATAAAAAGGAATTTGTTATTTTTAAATTCCGCACCATGCGGGCCGATACGCCTCGTTATGTGCCGACTCATTTGCTTGATAATCCCGATCAGTATATCACTCGTGTAGGACGGTTTCTGAGAAAGACCAGCTTGGATGAGCTCCCTCAGCTGATCAATATTGTTCGTGGGGATATGAGCATTATTGGTCCTCGTCCGGTCATTAAGAATGAGTTTGATCTCATTGAGCTGCGGGATAAATATGGTGCTAACGACATCCGCCCCGGTTTGACTGGCTGGGCTCAGATCAATGGCCGCGACGATCTGCCCAACGATGTGAAAGCAGCTTACGACGGGGAATATGCTAAAAACCTCAGCTTTGCTTTTGATGCGAAGGTGTTTTTCAAATCCTTTTCCTATGTGGCCAAAGGCAGTGGAAACCGCGAGGGCGAGAAGGTCGTGTCTGAGTTTCGCCGCAATGCATAAAGCTAAATAAGAAAAAATTAAAAATAGCCGAAAGGCTATTTTTTTTGTCTATAGATGGGCAGAGAAAAAGCAGGGAAGGGCATTTAAAACTTGCATTTTTGGCAAAAAGCCTAAGACTGCATGGATGAAATGAAAAATGCATAGGTATTTGTGAGATATTGATTGCATCCCTTGGCAAAACAGGCAAAATCATTTATAATAAGGCTTGTACTCGACAAATTTTGCGGATTTAACGCAGGACGTGCGCCGTTAACTTGCAAAAGAATGGTTATCGCACCAGAAAAAGCCTGCGATTGATATGGGGAGTGATGGTGTTGTTTAAGATTATCGACAAAAAACGTCTCAACGATTCCATGACGTGGATGACTATTGAGGCGCCGCTCATTGCTAAAAAGGTAAAACCGGGCCAATTTATCATCCTGCGCATCGATGAGAAGGGGGAGCGCATCCCTTTGACCGTAGCTGATTTTGATCGGGAAAAGGGATTGGTGTCCATCATCTTCCAAAAAGTGGGCCTGACCACCATGCGGTTGGATGAATTGGAAGTAGGGGAGAGCATCCAGGACTTTGTGGGGCCGTTGGGACGTCCCACTGAGCTGGAAGGTTATCACAAAGCTGCGGTTGTCGGCGGCGGCGCCGGTTGTGCTATCGCTTATCCTCAGGCAAAGGCGTTACATAATATGGGCGTGGATGTGGATGTCATCGCCGGCTTCCGCAACAAGGATATTATCATCCTGGAGGATGAGATGGATCAAGTTTCCAATCACCTCTATGTTATGACCGACGATGGCTCCAATGGCAACAAAGGATTCGTCACCGTCAAGCTGGAGGAATTGCTTCAGAGCGGCGCCGGTTATGATTTGGTCATCGCCATCGGCCCCATGCCTATGATGCGAGCGGTGTGTGAGGTCACAAAGAAATGGAATGTAAAGACCATTGTCAGCCTCAACCCCATCATGATAGACGGCACAGGTATGTGCGGCGGCTGCCGGGTAAAAGTAGGCGGCGAGATGAAATTTGCCTGTGTGGATGGCCCGGACTTTGACGGCCATCAAGTGGATTTTGAAGAAGCCATGCGCCGCCTCTCCATCTATAAGGATCAGGAGAAGCACGCCGTGGAGGATCATAAGTGTAAGTTAGGAGGCTTTGGTCACCATGCCTAATATGTCGATGAAAAAAGTGCCCATGCCTGAGCAGGAGCCAAACGTCCGCAACCACAATTTCGAGGAGGTTTCCACCGGCTATACTGAGGAAATGGCAGTGGAGGAGGCAGGAAGATGTTTGCAGTGCAAGCATCATCCCTGCGTCAATGGATGCCCGGTTAATGTCCGCATTCCGGAGTTTATCCAGGCCGTCAGCCAGAGAAGGTTTGAGGACGCTTATCATATTTTAAAGTCCACCAATTCCTTACCCGCTATTTGTGGACGCGTCTGCCCTCAGGAAAATCAGTGCGAATCCAAATGCGTCCGAGGCATCAAGGGCGAGCCGGTGGCCATCGGCCGTCTGGAGCGTTTTGTGGCCGACTGGTTTATGAAGCATGGAGAGGAAACGGTGCAGAAACCTGATTCCAACGGCCACAAAGTAGCGGTAGTGGGTTCCGGTCCTGCCGGACTGACCTGTGCGGGAGACCTAGCCCGCAAGGGATATGAAGTAACCGTATTTGAAGCGTTGCATACAGCCGGCGGCGTGCTGATGTACGGCATTCCGGAATTCCGTCTGCCCAAAGATATTGTGCAAAAAGAAATCCAGCAGCTCAAACAGTGGGGCGTGGATATCCAGACCAATATGGTCGTCGGAAAGATCCTTTCCCTGGACGAGCTGATGGAGGACGGCTATGAAGCGGTATTTGTGGGTTCCGGGGCAGGGCTTCCCAACTTTATGGGCATCCAAGGGGAGGATCTATTGGGTGTTTACTCGGCCAATGAATTCCTCACCCGTGTCAACTTGATGAAGGGATACAAAGAGGATTACGATACGCCTCTCTTAAAGGTCAAGAAGGTGGCGGTGGTAGGCGGAGGCAATGTGGCCATGGATGCGGCACGCTGTGCAAAACGTCTGGGGGCCGATGAGGTTTCCATCATCTACCGCCGTTCTGAGGCAGAAATGCCGGCCCGTTTGGAAGAAGTGCATCATGCCAAAGAGGAAGGCATCCAGTTTAGAATGCTCACCAATCCGGTGCGCGTGCTGGGAGATGAAAAGGGCTTTGTAAGCGGCATCGAATGCGTCCAGATGGAACTGGGCGAACCCGATCAGTCGGGACGTCGCCGACCTATTGCCAAGGAGGGCAGCGAGTTTGTGCTGGAGGCCGACTGTGTGATCATCGCCATCGGCAATTCGCCCAACCCGCTCATTCGCTCCACCACAAAAGGTC
>CALCVR010000294.1 GCA_937905915.1 uncultured Eubacteriaceae bacterium | reverse complement strand
GACTGGCCGATGATATCCCTGCCTGACAGGATCAGAGGGATGCTGGCGGTTTGAATGGCGGTGGCCTCTTCAAACCCCAGTTCAGCAACCGCACGTTTTATGGCATCGGAAATGGGCATATCGGAAAATAGCATCTTTTGCACGAATGGTTTGCTCCTTTTATCGTTACTTTTTTGCTTGGTCGTGGAAAGGTTATCTCATTCAGTATATCCTATCTGCACAAAACAAGCAAATATAATTTGTAACAAAAATCTAATCAGCCCCCGAATTGTATATTGTATCTAAAAAGCTCCTAGTTATCCACTTGGTTTACCCTTTTTTGTAGGCTGCTTTTATCCCAATCCCAAAAGCATTCCTACTTGATAGACCAAGAAAGAAATAAGCCAAGCCGTTCCCAGCTGATAAAATGCCGCTCCCAGCGTCCATTTGAGGGAACGCATCTCCTTCATGACTGCCGAAAAGGCGGCCACACAGGGTAAATACAAAAGCACAAACACCAAAAAGGACAGAGCCGACAAGGGGCTGTACGCCGACTGAATGATGGGAAGCAGGCTGGCGCCGGATTCCCCCACAGTTCCGTAAAGAACGCCCAAGGTGCTCACCACCGATTCCTTTGCCATAAGCCCAGTCAGGAGAGCTACTGCACTGCGCCAATCCCCGAACCCCAAAGGGGACAAGAAAGGTGCAATGGTTCCCCCGATAGCCGCCAGGAGGCTTTGAGAGGAATCGTTTGTAAACGACAAGGCCGGGGTGAAACTCTTGAGGAACCAGATGATCACCGTGGCGCCTAACAGGACGGTCCCTGCCCGCACGGCAAAATCCTTGATTTTGTCCCACAAGTGGATTCCGATACCTCGCAAAGTAGGGAGATGATAGGGAGGCATCTCCATCATAAAGGGGGATTCCTTCCCCTTTCCCATAGTTCTTTTTAGCCCAAGCGCCGACAGGATGGCCACCAAAAGCCCCAAAAGATAGAGGGAAAAAATCAAAAACACCTTTCCCCTCTGAAAAAAAGCCGAGGCAAACAACAGATATACCGGCATCCGGGCCGAGCAAGATAAAAAAGGCAGGATCAAAAGGATGGTACGCCGATCCCTTATGTTCTCCAGCGTGCGGGTGGACAGCGCCGCTGGGACAGTGCATCCAAATCCCATGAGCATTGGGACAAAGGCGCGGCCGGTCAATCCGATTTTCCGAAGAGGGCCGTCCATCAAAAAGGCGGCGCGGGCCATGTATCCGCTGTCCTCCAGCAGGGAGAGCAGGAAAAACAACAGCAAAATTTGAGGAAAAAAGGATACTACCGCTCCCACCCCTCCTAAAATGCCGTCGCACACAAGCCCTAGGGACCAAGGTGCCGCTCCCCATCCCTCCAAGAACTGCTGCACTTGCTGTGTGAATATCCCGATCCAGGAAGCGACCGTATCCTGCATCCAGGAACCAATTGGGCCAAATGTGATGCCAAATACAGAAAACAATACCAGCAGAAAAATGGGAAAGGCCAGATAGGTGCTGGTCACCACCCTGTCAATCCGTTCCGACAAAGCGACCTGGGTCACCGGACGTTTTATGATCACTTGGCTGCATAGGTCGCACAGCATCCGGTATCGTTGGTCGGCCACAGCCATTTCACAGTCCATGCCCCACTGTATTGTTACCTTCTCCGACCAATCGCTGATCCGGGAAAGCTGATCCCTCCGGAGGGAGATCCTCTGCTCCATCAGAGGATCTCCCTCCAGCAGCTTGACCGCTGCAAAGGGCGTCGGGACATTTCCCTTGGAGCAAGGGGAAGCGATAACTTTTTGGATGTCTTCCAAAGCTGACTTTACCGGGCCGGTGAAAATATTGATATTAGGCGGGCGGCCTGTTTCGGCCGCTTTATGGATACAGTCCATCAACCGGCGGATGCCCAATCCCTTGCTGGCCGAGATGGGGACAATAGGAATCCCCAGCCTTTCCTGAAGCGCTTTGCAATCAATATGTTCTCCCTTTTTCTCCAGCACGTCCATCATGTTGAGCGCCACTACAATAGGATATCCCAAAAGCATAAGCTGGGTGGTAAGATAAAGGTTCCTCTCCAGATTGGTGACGTCTACAATATCCAAAATCACGTCGGGATGCCCATCCAAAATAAAATCCCGGGCCACAATTTCTTCATCGGTGTAGGGGGATAAGGAATAAATCCCCGGCAAATCTACAATGGCAATATCCTCTTCCCGTACCATCCCCTCTTTTTTCTCCACCGTCACCCCCGGCCAATTCCCTACCGATTGGCTGGATCCAGTCAGCCGGTTAAACAAGGTGGTTTTGCCGCAGTTTGGATTGCCCGCCAAAGCCACTTTGATCCTTTTGGGCATGGCTTTCACTCCTTTTTACCGGTGTTTTTTGAGGGTGCAGCCTCCACTTCCACCAAAATATTTTTTGCTTCGGCCCGGCGCAACGTCAGCTCGTATCCCCGGACGTTGATCTGGATGGGATCCCCCCAAGGCGCTGCCCGGCGCATCATGACTTTGGCTCCAGGCGTCATCCCCATATCAGCCATGCGGCGGCGCAGCATTCCCTCTCCGCCTACATGGGTTATCACTCCCTGCTGCCCTAATTTTAATTTGTCCAATGTTTTTTTCACTGTGCGGGCGCCTCCTTTTTCACAGCTTGCATTTTCCGCCAAAGCTGTTATCATAAAAGAACCGATTTCGCCTTTGGGAGATGCTTATGAAACGATTGTGCTTCCTTCTTCTCATCTGTTTTACCGCACTTTGCCTGACAGGATGCGGGTCTATGAATCCGCCTATCTCCCGCCAGGATTTCTTGTTGGATACTATTGTAACCGTCACCCTCTACGACACCGACGACCAGGAGATGTTAAACGGCTGTATGGACATCTGCCGGGAGCTGGACGCCTTGTTTAGCCCCACCAAAGAGAGCAGCGACATCTATCGCATCAACCACGCAGGCGGACATCCGGTGGAGGTGGATTCCCGCACAGCCGAACTGATCCAAAAAAGCCTGGAAATCAGTGAGTTGACAAGCGGCGCCTTTGACATCACCATCGCCCCCTTGGTGGATTTATGGGACTTTAAGTCCCAAACACCCCGCGTCCCATCTCAGGATCAGATCGACGAGACCCTTTCCCTGGTGGATTATCACACCGTCCAGGTGGATGGGAATACCGTCACATTAACCAATCCTAAGGCCAGCATCGACGTGGGAGGCATTGCCAAAGGATATATCGCCGACCGGATGCGGGATTATCTATTGGAAAACGGATGCCAGAGCGCCGTTTTGGATTTGGGCGGCAACGTCTATGCCCTGGGCAAACGCACCGACGGAAAAAGCTGGACCATCGGCATGCGTTCTCCTTTCGATACACAATCCCAAATCGGCGCCTTGACCGTGTCCGACCGTTCGGTGGTCACCTCCGGCCCTTATGAGCGCTATTTTGAAGTGGACGGGAAACGGTATCATCACATCCTGGATCCCGATACCGGCTATCCGGTGGAAAACGGTCTGGCCTCGGTGACCATTTTATCCGACCAGTCGGTCATGGGGGATGCTCTTTCCACCGCCTGTTTTGTGTTAGGCCCTTCCAAGGGGGAGCAGCTCATCCAAAGCCTCGACCAAATAGGAGCCTTATTTATTACCGACGAGGGGAATATCTCCTCGGTGGGAGAGGTGGATTTTCACAAAAACAGCTGATCCATCCTGTTTGGAACCAATGCGATTTTCCTTCATACAATAGGGTAAGGACTTTTTGTCGTCTTTTTGACTTGTCCCACGAATGGAGGAATCGCCTATGCCTACAACGCAAACCGTTCAAATTGATGCCTTTACGCCCTCTGATTTGGAGGATTTCCAAAGGATTTCTTACCAATGGCTCTCCCAATATCATCTTTTGGAGGAGGAAGATATCCGGATTCTCAGCCATCCTCAGGAGGTCATCCTTGATCCGGGAGGCCGTATTTTTGTGGCGCGGCAGCACGGCCATATGGTAGGGACGGTGTCCCTCATCCCGGCAGGAGAACACACCTTTGAACTGGCTAAAATGGTGGTCGTCCCACAATGCCGCGGCCATGGATTGGGCAAGCGCCTCATGGAACACGCCATCCATTCCGCCAAACTGATGGGCGCGAAACGCATCATTCTTTACACCAACAGCCGTCTTAAAGAGGCTTTGTCCCTTTATCGGAAATATGGCTTCCACGAAGTGAAGCTTTCCGGCCTCAAGTACCAAATGACCGACATTGCTATGGTGCTGTCCCTTGATTGACGGGTTGGTACATACTATGATCCCTTAAAGGAAAAAATACATTGGCCCTGGACAGAGAGTTGACCTCTCTGTCCAGGGCCCTTTTTCAACAACAAAAAAGAGCCGATGGAAAATGCCATCAGCTCTTTTGATTTTGATACTATTTTTTGTTTTAGGAAGCAGAACTCTCACTAGCTGCAGCCGAAGACGCACTGGATGCACCTTGGGCAGTACCCGAAGAGGCGGGAGCAATCGACTGCTCCTGCTTACTTTGAGCAGCTTTACTCTGGGCTGCTTTGGAGGTGTTTTTATTGACGTCCTTTTCCAGCTGCTTTAGGTCGTATTTTTTAAGGAGGCCATCGTTTTTCTCGATGCCCATTTCCTCACCCTTTTGGGTCATCTCTTCGTACACCGTCTGCCCTTTGTACTCCGAAAGGAATTGGCTGCGCTGGGTGGTGACATATTCCATAGCTTGATCCTGGTTAAATGTCACAAAGAAATACAGGACGCCTTCGTCGCTGGTGGTAAAGGCTTTGCCCGGCTCGGTGTTATCAAAACCGATGCGCAAAGTTTCCGGCATAGTGCTTTCAGAGTCTTCCTTGGGGAATATCACATTCTCCTGAACAGGATTGGTATTGGTGCTGTCGGTGCGATACTGCTCGCTTTCGCGGATATCTTCCCATTTGATATTGCCCTCATTGTACTCTTCCACGTAATTATTGTAGGCGTCGGCCACAACAGTAGCGTCGGACTCGGTGGAAGATACCCCATAGTAGCACATATGGGCGGCATAGTAATTCTCCAGCAGGTAATTGGCCAGATCCACGTCGGAAATGGGTTCTGTGCCGTTTTCGCCGTACCGTGCTTCTAATAGGAGGGAGACCAGGCCGTTGTAATAAATGTACTGCTTAAAGCTGTCGTACCCCACGCCGTAGGGGCCATAAACGCTTTTCGCTGTTAGAGCCGAGGTGGTCTCAGGATCCCACGAAGCCTTGGCGCTGGATTCAATGGCGTTTTGATCCTCCTGGCTCAAGGGGATCAGCCCCATATCCTTTAGCTCGGCTTCGGCAGCCATACAGGTGCGGATATGTTCATCCACTGTGTCGTTGATCCAATCGGCTGCGTTTTTGCCTTCAATCTCCTGTTCCAACACGGATTTGCTGCTGTCTTCCACCATGGCTTTAGCGGCTGTAAATGCCTCCAATTGGAAGATGCGGTACACGCCTGCAGGGAGTTGAGTGTCCCCTACTCTATAAGCCCATTCCTTCTCATTTACCTGGCAGCTGGTCAAGCTCACCGCCATGGTCAAAGCCAAAAACGCCGCTGCCGCCTTTTTTATCAATCTCTTCATCGTTGTTATGATCCTTTCCATAGCCTTTTCAGGCCGTGTTTTCCATTCTCCAAAGGACCGATGTTGTTACGCTTCGTCCTCGTCCGGATTCTCCCAGTTGTGCCATACGGCTTGGACGTCGTCATTATCCTCCAGCATTTCTAGCAGCTTGCCCATCTTGACCGCTAAATCCGCATCCTCAATGCGGGAATAGGTATCCGGTACCTGTTCCACCTCGGCCGATACGAATTCATAGCCTTTTGCAGCTAAATCATCCCGCACCCCAGAGAAATCCTCCGGTTCGGTTTGGATTTCAAACACATCTTCATCCGCTTGGAAGTCCGATGCACCGGCCTCCAAAGCGTCTTCCATCACCTGGTCCTCTTCGAGACCTTCCTTCTCGACGACCAGTACGCCCTTCTTCTGGAACATGAATGATACGCAGCCAGGTGTGCCCAAATTGCCGCCGAACTTGTCGAAGTAGTGGCGCAGGTCGCCGGCAGTACGGTTACGATTGTCGGTCAATGTTTCCACAATAACCGCTACGCCGCAAGGACCGTAACCCTCATACTGGATAGACTCAAAATTATCAGCATTGCCTTCGCCCGATGCCTTTTTAATGATACGATCGATGTTGTCGTTGGGGACGTTGTTCTGCTTTGCTTTGGCGATCACGTCTTTTAGACGGGAATTGACGCTGGGATCACCGCTGCCGCCCTCTTTGACCGCCACCGCGATCTCACGGCCGATTTTGGTAAAAATCTTGGCGCGCTGGGAATCGGTTTTTTCCTTTTTGCGTTTGATGTTGTTCCACTTGGAATGGCCTGACATGTTTATTCACTCCTGTAAAATGCCGGAAGCTTACACGATAGCCCCGGTGAATGGATTCAGTTTGTGCCTTGGCACTCGGTTCTCTCATAGTACCATAATTGCACAAAATTGACAAGAGTTCCACCCCTAAGATCCTTGTTTTTTCTGCAATAAGCTTTATTTTTATAACTTCTCCGCTTCAATAGGACAGGCATTCTCTCCAAAAATAGGACTATTTTCCAAAATGGGCCTGTAGAGGAAAGCCCTGCTGACACTCTATTTTTTAGCTTATCTTTTAAATACATTGACAGAAAAAATCTTTTTCTGCTATAATACTAAAAAATACGTCTTGCCGTCTGCCACCGGGTAGACGCTGTAAGTGCCTTACCATATCCCCGTAGGTCGTAGGAGGGATATGCTAAGGCATTTTTTGTTTTCAGGGGGTTTCGTGAATGAAAAACAATTTGCTGATGGATTTCGCTAAGTATGTGTCACTCAATGTCTTGGGGATGCTGGGCTTGTCCTGCTATATCCTAGCCGATACCTTTTTCACTTCTGCCCGCCTTGGCACCAATGGTTTGGCGGCCCTCAATATCGCCATCTCCATTTATAGCGTCATCCACGCCACAGGGTTGATGCTTGGCATCGGAGGCGCCACCAAATACAGCATCTTTCAATCTCAAAATCAGTCATTCCAAGCAAATAACATCTTTACCATTACCGTCCTATTGGGATTTGGATTTGGCGTCCTTTTTGTTTTGATCGGCCTCACCGCCTCCTCTTCTATCGCATGGCTTTTAGGCGCTCGGGGAACCATATTAGAGATGACAGGCACCTATCTCAAAACCATTTTATGCTTTGGCCCTTTCTTCCTATTGAACCAAATTTTCCTGGCCTTTGTACGAAACGACCATGCTCCCCGGCTATCCATGCTTGGCATGATTGTGGGCAGTCTTTCCAACATTGTCCTGGACTATGTGTTTATGTTCCCCCTCAATATGGGGATTTTTGGTGCTGCGTTGGCCACAGGGCTGGCTCCTATCATCAGCATGCTCATTCTTTCCCGGCATCGCATTGCGCAAAAAAATCATTTTCATTTTAGTTTGATATCCTTTTCCTTTTCCAAAATTTTTCCCATTTTTGGTCTAGGAATTTCTTCCTTTATCAACGAAATTTCCTCTGCTATTGTTCTTATCGTCTTTAACCTTTTGATTTTACAGGCGGCGGGAAATACCGGCGTAGCCGCCTATGGTATTGTGGCCAATTTGGCTCTTGTCGCTTTGGCCATATTTACTGGTATCGCACAAGGCGCACAGCCCTTAACTAGCCGACTATATGGACAAGGTCAATCGAAAAATGCCCACAAGATTTTAAAATATTCCATCGTCGTATCGGTTTCATTAGGCGTTGTTTTATATTCCATCGTATTTCTTTTTACCAATGATCTGGTTTCCATTTTCAACAGCGAAAACGACGCTTTTTTGGCGCAACTGGCTTTTGAAGGACTTCGCATTTATTTTATCGGTTTTCTCTTTGTGGGTGTAAGCATCGTTTCAGCCGCTTATTTAGCCGCTACCGAACGCCCAAAGCCTTCCTTTATCATCTCCATTGTGCGCGGCGCTGTGGCCATTCTTGTATTTGCCATTGCTTTCTCCTCCCTATGGGGAATCCACGGTATTTGGCTCTCATTTCCTACATCGGAACTGGTTACTGTGGTACTGTCGGTCCTTCTAATCCGTCGGACAATTTCGCAAAAATCCTCGCGCATAAAGTCCCTCCATTTCGAAAATACTATGGATGAAAAGGGGGGAAATAAAAATGGCTAAGAACAACAGCAAACAGAACAATCAGCAGGCTCAGAATCAGCAGAACAATCAACAGGCTCAGAATCGCCAGCAGAACAATGCTCAGCAGAAGAAAAATCAAAATTTTGAAAACCGCCAGAATCAAAACGACTATCAGTAACATTCATCCTTTTTGGATTTTTCAATAAGCTTATTCGTCTCGCATATGCAACCTCAGCTTAAACACTGTAAAACCCCCGCTGTCTAAAATGACAGCGGGGGTTTACTTTTTGGTTTTTTGTACGTGTTGTCATCCGGTCAGCTGTTTTCTCAACTCCCTTAAAATCACCTTCTCCCGTCGGGACACCTGTACCTGGGTCATTCCCAGGAGATCGGCCGTCTCGGTCTGGGTCTTGCTCCCGAAATAGCGCAGCACAATGAGTTTGCGATCCTTGGGCGGCAGTTCCGATACCACCTCCTTTAACGCAATCAAGTCATTGAGTTTTTCCTCCGGCGCCTCCACCGGGATGTCGATTTGTCCGCCGCCTTCCTCTTCCCCTGCTGTCAAGGAGACCGGAGGCAAAGAAGCGCTGATGGCTTCGGCCGCTTCTTCCGGTTCCACGCCCAATGCTTCGGCAAGCTCCCCTACGGTAGGATCCCTCCCCAAGGTATTGGACAGGCGTTCCCTAGCCCGTACCGCTTTAATGGACAACTCTTTCAGGGTACGCCCCACCTTGACGGTACCGCCATCACGAAACAGGCGCTTCATCTCACCTAGGATAACCGGTACCGCGTAGGTGGAAAAACGCACTCCTCGGTCCTCGTCAAAGCCTTTGGCCGCCTTGACCAAACCCATACATCCTGCCTGGAACAAATCTTCGTATTCGATTCCCCTACCTTTAAACCGGTGGGCGCAGGAATGGACCAACCCTAAATTTTGAGATACCAGGTCATCCAGCCCCGGACGATCCTGTACGGCGGCGCTCATCAGCGATGAGGCCGGATTTTCAGTTTTTTCTCCATGGTGATGGTAGTCCCTTTGCCCGGTTTGGACAATACCTTAATCTTGTCCATAAAGGATTCCATCACCGCAAATCCCAGTCCGGCCCTCTCCTCTCCGGCCGTGGTGAACAGGGGTTCCATGGCCTTTTCTATGTTCTCGATGCCGTAGCCGGCATCCCGCACCCGTATGATAATCCGGCCCTGCTCATACAGCCTTACCGACAGGTTGATATTGCCGATCTGTTCCTGATAAGCATGGACAATGCAATTGGTCACTGCCTCGGATACCGCCGTCTTAATCTCAGTCAGTTCCTCGATGGTAGGGTCCAGCTGCGCCACAAAGGAGGCCACCGCCACCCGGGCGAACGATTCGTTGGCCGACCGGCTTGGGATCACCAGCTTCATCTCATTGATGGGCTTCATTTGGTCTTCCCTCCTTTGCTTAAAACATCCAGCCGTTCCAGGCCGGCCAGCTTCATGACCCGGGTGATATGAGGCGAGGTATTGACCACCTGAATGCCTCCGCCCAATTCCTTCATGACGCGGTACCGTCCCATAACCAATCCAATTCCTGAACTATCCATAAAGGTCACATCCCGGAAGTCTAGAATCAGTTGTTCCGGCATGGCCTGTTCCACCGTCCGGTCGATGAGCTCACGGATGCCCGCAGCACCGTGATGATCGATTTCACCTTCTAAATAGGCGGTGACTACCTTTTCATGGTTGTCCACACGCACTGGCATGACTTGTCCCTCCCCGAATCCTAGTTCCTTTAGAATAAGGGAATTCTTTCCATTTATCCAGCAAAACGCGTCGAGCA
>CALCVR010000293.1 GCA_937905915.1 uncultured Eubacteriaceae bacterium | reverse complement strand
CCGCTTCCGCCGGTTCAAATCCAAGGATGCCGTCGGCCTCTCCAAAAGGGATCATGGGGGAGTGGATTTCCTCCCCGACACGGACGTGGCTGACCACGCATCCGCCACGCTGAGCCATGCCGATGGTCTCCGCGGTCCGGGCGTTAAGGCCCTGGTTCATGGCCGATTGGGCGATGAGCTTGGAAGCCAGCACCGTCCCCTGGCCGCCTACACCGGCCAACATACAATTGATGGTCATTTCTGGTCACCTCCGATGGCCCCTACCGGGCAAACCTGGGCACAGATGGAGCAGCCGTAGCACAGGCTGGGTTCGATCAGGGCCTTTTTGCCATCCATAGTAACGGCGGGACACCCTAGTTCACGGATGCATTTCTGGCAGCCAATGCACTTTTCTTTGTCCACAGAGAAAAGTCCCTCCGGTTTGGTGACGGCGATGCAGGGGGACTTGAAAATGACGGCCGATACCCCTTTGACCTCAGCGGCCTCTTGAACGGCCTCTGTAGCGGCTTTTAAATCCAGCGGGTCGACGGTGGCCACATGCTTCACCCCGATGGCCTGAAGCACCGCGGGGATGCTGATCTTTTGGGACACTTCTCCCATCATGGTGACGCCGGTGCCAGGATGGGGTTGATGCCCTGTCATGGCGGTGGTGGAATTGTCCAGCACGATGAGCACAATGTCGGTCTGGTTGTAAACGGCGTTGACCACTCCGGTGATGCCCGAGGCAAAGAAGGTGGAATCGCCGATGAAGGAGAAGTTGACCGCGTCGGGCTCCACCCGATGGAGGCCCTGCGCCATGGTGACGTCGGCCCCCATACAGAGGCAGGTGTCCACCATATCCAAGGGTTGGGCATTGCCAAGGGTATAACATCCGATGTCGCCGGAGAAGACGGCTTTTTTGCCCTTCATGGCCTGCTTGACGGCGTAGAAAGAGGCGCGATGAGGGCACCCGGCGCACAACACCGGCGGCCGCATGGGAAGGACAGGAAGCTGGGGCTGTTCAGAGGGTTCATAGGGAAGGCCTAAGAAGCGGGATACCGCTTCCCCAACCGATTCCACTGTATTTTCACCGGCGGGTTGTATATCGCCGGTCAGCTTGCCGCGGATGGTAACGTTTAAATGATGCTTGCCGCAGAGATAGGTCAGTTCTCGTTCGATAACCGGGTCTAATTCCTCCACAACCAGCACTTCGTCCAGGCCGTCCAAAAACTCCAAGGCCAGTTTTTCCGGGAAGGGATGGGGAGTAGCCACCTTTAGGAGTTTAACCGGATGATCTCCCAGTACCTCCCGTGTGTATTCGTAGCTGATGCCGCCGGTGGCGATGCCCCGTTTGCCCGAGCCGGTCAGCTCATTGAAACGGTAGGAGGAAAAGTCCTCTCCCATACGGGGGTTGCGCTGCTCGATCATCTTGTGGTTCTGGAAGGAGAGGCGGGGAAAGATGACCCAACGGGAGGAATCCTTGACAAATCCCTCCGGCTCATGCACCTGACGCTGGCCGTCCACCTGAATAGAGGCGCAGCCGTGACATACCCGGGTGGTAGGGCGGAAGAGAACCGGGGTGTGGTACTTCTCTGAATAGTCAAAGGCGTCCCCAATCATTTTGTATGCCTCCTCCGGTGAACAGGGATCAAACACCGGCAGCTTGCTGAACTGGGCAAAATGACGGGTATCCTGTTCGGTCTGGGAGGAGATAGGGCCTGGGTCGTCGGCCACGGCGACGACCATCCCGCCCTTGACGCCCACATAGGCCAGGCTCATCAACGGGTCGGAGGCCACGTTGAGGCCCACCTGCTTCATGGTGACCAGGGTGCGGGCGCCGGCGTAGGATGCGCCGGCCGCCACTTCCAGGGCGGCCTTTTCATTGACCGACCACTCCACGTAAACATCGCCGGGATTGTTTTTGGCGATGGTTTCCAAAATTTCAGTTGACGGTGTGCCAGGGTAACCGGCCACCACCCGGACGCCGGCGCGAACCGCGCCCAATCCGATGGCTTGATTGCCCATTAAAAACTGTTTTTCCAAGGGTTGGCACCCTCCTGTCCATACAAATTTCAAAAACAGGGCTACAAAGTCCTCTTTTCATGAGGCCCTAAGCACCTGCCGCTAAGCAATCATTGCATTTTGATGCTGCGGTGACTATCCACTATTATACGCTTTCTCGCTTATTTTTGCAATTTTTCCTTTGACACTCGGTCGTTTTCTGTCCTCTTTTACCAGCGAACTTCCCAATTACCAGAAAAAAGCCGCTGGCAGATGCCAGCGGCTATGGTTTCATCTGGCCCATTCCATGGGGAAAAGACGGTTGATCCCGTCGATAAGGGCTTTTGGAGTACATTCCGGAAGCTCTAGCCAGGGCCCGGCGTCCCGGAGCTGATCCAGCATATGGGCGTCGGAATTGAGGAGCAGGGGCATGGACTGCAAAATAGGATGCTTTTCCCGCAGCGCTTCCACATCCCCTTTGATGGAAATTTCCGCTGCGGTGAATCCGGCTTCAGGAGGGATAGCGCCTAGGGATGCCAGGATGCTGTAAGCGCTCTTGTCGATGTGGGCGGGGAAGCAGGCCCCGCCCAAGGATGCCACCAAGTCATGGACCTGATCCACGCCGAGTTCGGCCGCCGTCACCAAAAGCAAAGGCTCGGAGCCGATGATGTTGTCCTCCTCATCCATAATAAGCTGCCGGCCGAAAACGCCGTCGTCCGCCGGCAGAGGTGGGATCCTTTGATGCACGTAATCGGAAAAAGCGACCGACGATTCCAGGTCGGGAAACAGGCACACCACATGGATGTCCTCCGCTGTGCACAATTCCATGCCCGGCACCACCGTCACCCCGATCTGTCGCCCTACATTGACCGCCGCAGGGCAGTTGAGACAGGAATTGTGGTCGGTGACGGCGATCATGGTAAGGCCGCTGAGCTTTGCCATGTTGACGATGTTGTTGGGCGTCATGTCGTCGTCGCCGCAGGGGGATAGGGCCGAGTGAATGTGCAGATCGTAATAGACCCTCATTCCAGGCACCGGGCGAGTTCCACCGCCAACATGTAGGCCGGTTTCTCGCTGCCCAGGACGGGGATTTCTTCGTCGTCGGCGCGGGCCTTTGCATCCTCGTCAAACTCGGCCCGTTCGGCCAGGATAATGCAGGCGGTGTCGGCCAAAGATGCCACGGCAATGGAGTTGAGATTGCCCATTACGGTGATCCATGCGTCGCCCTCCTGAGCCCGGCCCATGACCCAGCTGAGCAGATCGCCGCAGTATCCGCCTGTGACGGGGCGGTCAAGCCCCTCTTCCCCGGCCAGGACCTTTAACTCCAGGGCTTCCGCGATTTGGGACACTGTCATTGAGAATCAGCCTCTTTCGGTGAACTAGATGGGTGGGGGACATACCCCTCGATTTCGGTCAACTGGTTGGCGATGGACTGGATGCGTTCCCGCATCTTAAAGATGCAGTCGCTCTCTTTGGCCTGCCCCAGCACGATATCCTCGGCCAAGGCGCGGCAGGAAGGCGCGCCGCAGGAGCCGCAGTCCAAACCCGGCAGGGATTCGGCGATACCTTGGGCCTTGGACATACGCTCCATGGCCTCCACCACGTTGTCGGCCAGATTGAGCACCGGAGCAAATTCCAGTTCCGACGTCCACTTGAGCTGGGGTGGAACTTGCTCCCCCTCCAAGTGATTGCAGGACACCGGCAGATACTTGCGCAATTTCTGGATGCGGGCCCGGGCGACGTAGGGATTTTCCACCGTAAACACCCCGCCCACGCATCCGCCGGGGCAGGCGTTTAACTCGATGAAATCCAGTTCGCTGAGGCGCTCATCCTCCAGCTCCTCCAGCACCTTGATGACGTTTTCAATGCCGTCGGCCGCCAAGTACTGCTCGTTGAGCAGCGCCGCCGATTCACCGCCGATGCCAGCCCAGCCTACGCCGATGATGCCGGAGTGGGCTAGGGATTCGGTTTGGCCGTCCAGCTTGTTCATAGCCCCTACCAGGGCGGGATAAATGTCGCTGATGGCGATGGCGCCGTCCACGGCCGAACGCTCGATGCCGATGGGCATTTTGATGTCGGTCACCTTGGCGGCGCAGGGGGTGATGAAAAAGACTCCGATGTCGCTTATAGGGAGCCCGGTTTGCTCTGCGGCCTCCCGCTTTGCCATAATGGCGGCCGTCTCCATAGGGGCTTTCAGGGGCAATACATTTTCGCACAAGTCGGGGAAGCGCACCCGGATGAGGCGCACCACCGCCGGACAGGCCGAGCTAATCACCGGTTTGGGGATTTTGCCCTCGCTCATGACGCGGCGGGTGGCTTCGCTGATGATCTCTGCCCCCCGGGACACCTCAAAGACAGAATCAAACCCGATCCTTTTGAGGCCGGTGAGAACCGTGTCAATATCGTCCAGATTGTTAAACTGGCCGTAGAGGGTGGGGGCGGGCAAAGCGATCTTATATTTAAATTTTTCAATGGACTCGATGGGATCAGGACGCGCCTTTTTGGCGTGGTAAGGGCACACGCGGATGCACACCGAGCAGTCAATGCACCGTTCGCTCATGATGACCGCCTTGCCTCCCCGGACGCGGATGGCCTCGGTGGGGCAGCGTTTGATGCAGTTGGTGCACCCTTTGCATTTATCCTTATCGAGGGTAACCGAATGGAAAAAACGATCCAAAGCGGGTCACTCCTTTGCAGGGCCGAAAAGGGCCTTGTTTGCCGGATGAGAATTATTTGCCGGGGACAAACACCGTCATGGATACCGTGGTACCTTTGCCGATTTCGGTATCGATGTTCATTTGGTCGGTGTACTTTTTGATGTTGGGCAGGCCCATACCGGCGCCGAACCCCAGGGAACGGACATTGTCGGGCGCAGTGGACCAGCCTTCCTGCATGGCCTTCTCCACGTCGGGGATGCCGGGACCGTGGTCAATGAGCTGGATGTCGATGCGGTCGGGGGCGATGTCGATCTCAGCTACACCGCCGTTTGCGTGGATGACCATATTGATCTCGCCTTCGTACATGGCGATGGCCACACGGCGCACGGCGTCGGAGGGGAACCCCAGCTTTTTCAGCCGGTTCTTTACCATGCCGGAGGCTTCGCCGGCACGGGTAAAATCGTCGCCGGGGACGTCGTAATGTAGATGAATGGACTGGCTCATTCCAACTCACATCCCCCTCGCAGACCGTTGGTATACAAAAGGCCGCAGGCCGTAAATAGACGGTAAGGGGTAGCAAGCAGGGCGATATCCCGCTGCTTGGCCAGTTGGATGATGGAATCGTCCGGTGTTTTGCCCCGCACAAAGACGATACACTTCATCTCCATCATCTCGGCGGTGCGCACCACCTGGGGATTGACCAGGCCAGTGAGCAATACCGACTGATCTTTGACAAAGGCCAATACATCGCTCATCATGTCGCTGCCGCAGGCGGTGTGAACCTCGGCATTTAGGGCGTCTTCATCGGCCCAGATAACATTAGCTTTGAGGATTTCTACGATTTCACGTACCAACATAGAGTGGTTCCTCCCATCACAAATCAGATACCGGAATGCTTCCAACAATTATACCATATTTTTAAACTTTAGAAAAGGTTTTTGCTTTATTTTCCAGAGAAATAGCACAAAAAAAGCAGATGTTCTGGATACGTTT
>CALCVR010000292.1 GCA_937905915.1 uncultured Eubacteriaceae bacterium | reverse complement strand
TGTGGATTCGACCACCGTTCCGGCAGGGGAAATTGAATCCCATGTATTATTAGGCCTTAATCCAGGGCTTATCAATGCGTCTGGTTATTCTTGGACAGGCGATTACGTCACGGTAACGGGTGACCTTTGCGCGGATCTGCTTTCCAACATTGCATCGGAGCAAAGGGCAAAGGTTGTATATGAATATTTGTATCGTCAGGTCAATGACAAAAAAGTGAGAGCGACCATTGACTTTTTGCTCAATCGGGAAGAGGCTCATAACGCTATGTTCCGTGAAGCCTTTAACAAGGTACAGGACACAGGATCTAACCGCGATTTTGGTACGACAAAAGCCGCCAAAATGTACTTTAGTATGTCGTCCCCTTCCCCTAATTCTGATTTTAAAGATGCAAACGTCACGCCGCCTTCCTTTAATCAGTAAAATATAATGAATACTAAGATTTATGAATTTGAAGCGATAGTAAAAAAGGTTCCAGATATGGATGGTGCTTACGTAGAATTCCCCTACGATGTGAAAAAAGAGTTTGGAAAGGGACGAGTAAAAGTACACGTCCAATTCGATGGATATCCTTATGCCGGAAGCCTTGTCCGAATGGGGACGCCAGGACATATTCTAGGTTTACGAAAAGATATCCGGGCCAAGATCGGAAAACAACCAGGGGATACTGTGCAGGTCAAGTTGTGGGAACGTGAATGATCCCATATATTGCAATAAGAAAATAAAAGGTAGGCCTATTGCATCCTAAGGATGTGATGGGCTTGCTTTTTGTTCATTATATAAATAGATAAGAAGAAAATGAAACGCTGTTTTTACTTTTAATATAAAAAAGAAATACTTAGATCTAAAAATTGAAATTTTATAAATTTAAAAATCAACTCAAAAAATATAGGATAAAAGTCATAATTATAAAATTTAAGTGATTAAAATATAGAAAATTAAACAAAATTATTTGCATTTTACACAGTTAAAGGACGAATAAAAGAAATTAAAAACTCCAAAACAAACGACCTGAAATTTTACAATGATTTTTCCGTAACGCGATAGAAAACGAATTTTTGAATCTTTATAATAAAGGCGGACTATAAAAAGGGAGTTGAGAACATGCAGAAATTCACAAGGAGGTTGAAGCAAGCAGTCGCCTCCATAACGGCTTTGATGCTTGTGGCTAGTGCATCTGTACCGGCCTATGCCATCCAATCCGATCAGGAAGATTCGCTGAAGATCGCAGTATTATCCGACACCCACTATTTATCCCCCGCCATGATAAAGGATACCCAGGATTATACCGATCATCTCAACAGTGACCGCAAGATGTTTACGGAAAGTTCTGCTATTTTAGAAGAAATGTTCGACACCATCCAAAAGGATAAGCCGGATGTACTCATGATTTCAGGCGATCTGACCAAGGACGGTGAAAAAGAAGGACATGAATCCATGGCCGCTCAATTGGAACAGTTGAAAGAAGAAGTTCCAGGTTTGGACGTCTATGTGGTTCCCGGCAATCACGACGTCCGGAACTCCAATGCAATGAATTTTAACACCGAGGATGGCGCGGCTGTCCCCGCCGGCCGGACCCAGCCGGAAGACTTTAAAAAGATTTACGCAGACGCTGTTTACAACGATGATAGCGTCATCGCCACCTATACGCCGCCCCAAGGCAAAGAGGCCGGAGGATTGTCTTATGTTGCACAGCCCAAAGAAGGCTTCACCGTTATCGCTATTGACTCGGCTCGTTACAGCGCCGACAATACCGATGCCGGAAAGGACGAACATGAAACCAGTGGCGCCATTAGCGCTGATCTGGAACAGTGGGTGCTTTCTCAGATTGCCGCCGCCAAACAGCGGGGAGACACAGTCATAGGCTTGCAGCACCATGGCGTCATTGCCCATTTCGGCATGGAACCGGATATTTTACCCATGTACCTGGTCAACGATTATGAACGCCTTAGCACAGAATTTGCCGATGCCGGTATGCGGTATATCTTTACCGGCCACATGCATGCAAATGATATCTCTTCCATGACCACTGAAGCTGGCAACATCCTTTACGATATTGAAACCGGTTCCGCCGTTACCTATCCGTCCCCCATGCGTTATGTCACCCTGGATCGGGATTATAACCAGGGGGACGTCACTGAGACCATGTCGGTGGAAACCAAGACCCATCTTGGCCCCATTACATTCCAGAATCCCGTCACCGGTGAAGAGCAGACCATTGACGATATCACAGACTATGGTCAACAGCACGGCTTTAGCAATCAAATGCTGACCACCACCGTCAATGGGTTCCTTCACGATTACTACAGCCAGATTGCGCAGTCAGGCGGCATCAAGTTGATGCTGGAAGAACTGCTGAATAGCCTTCTGGGCGACAGCCTTCCCATTGATAACATTACTATTGAAAAGCTCATCGACGTGGCGCTACCTCTTCTCCTGCCCGACGGCCAGAACGGCGAGTCCCTTTATTACGACAGCACCCAAGGGGGAATCGTCATAAAACAGAAGGTATCTATCCTCGATCTCAATGTTGTCATTCCCTCTGAAGGGCTGAAACAGACTTTGAATGTTTTGTTTGACAAACTGGATCAAGAAATTCAGAACCCTGTCCAACTGGATGCCATTGTAGGCAAATTAGTGGACGATCTGGTCTCCATTCCAGTAGCGGAGGATAAAACCTTGCTGGACTATGTAAACTACATCTACCAAAGCCATTTAGGAGGCCTGGACAACGGCAATTGGCCTGATTGGGTGCAGTCTGCCAACGAGAAGCTGGAGGCTGGCCAGCTATTGCAAGAGGTAGTAGAGGTACTTATCTCTAATGTGTCTGATGCCCTAAACAATGTTCTCAAAAATCTTCCTTTAAAAGACGTGCTGGGCGCTACTGCCTGGGACAATAAATCTAAAGTCTTTGTAGCTTTGGAAGGGAGAACTCCTTTGGTTCGTCCCTTTGATCAATCGGGCGAAACAGCTTTGTCCCTGGCCCTGGGGTTTTTAGGAGCAAAATGGCCCAGTGATCCCGACAACAAACAGCTGTATCTCATGCCGGAAGGATCCAATCCGGAAATCGGCTATTCCATCGCTGACTTCCTGGATGCTCTGAGCAAATACTTTACCTTGGATATCCAATCTCTTTTGAAGCAGTTGATCAATGGAACCCTCGCGGATCCAGATACCGGCGCCGAGGCTACCGAGGGCATCCTGACCCAGGAATGGAAGGATCGGATAAACGGTTGGCTATTGAACTTGGTTACCTCAATGGGCAAAGACGGCAACTATCCTGAAGACAATAATACCGTCATCTCGGTTCAGTGGAAGCTTTCTGATTATACTGCCCTCCAGCAGCTCATTCAAAAGGCCGAGGTCATGGATCTCTCCGGCTACACCAAAGAAACAGCCGACGCTTTTACAAATGCGCTGAGTGTAGCTAAAAACCTGCCCGACAATGCGTTGCAGTCCCAGGTGGACCAGGCGACGGCTGATTTGCAGGCTGCCATAGACAATCTGGAAGAACTAATTGATGCTTCGGACGACGATAACCAAAACGGCGATGGCAATCAGTCTGGCCATCAAAACCAAGGAAACGGCCAACCGGATGACAACCAGAATCAAAACAACAGTGGCAACGGCACCGCAAATCCCGATACCGGCGATGTATTCCCCTGGGTAGTAGTAGGCATTCTGGCTTTGTCCAGCGTGGTGGTACTGACCCGCAAAGCTAAGGTATAAAGAAGCGTTCTCCAAAAGTTTGGCATATTCACAACCGTAAGAATCCCCTTCTTCTCCACAAGGCCGGCTTAGAAATAGGTCGGCCTTGCCCTCTTCCATCGATTTGCGTGGGGCCGATGTCTCTACTGGAAAAGACTCCATAGAGCAGTAGCACGATTCAGAATAATCATAGGCAAGTGAATGGAAAGTTCATTTGTTTGTGCTATAATACTGTAAATATCACTGAAAGGACTTCAGTGGAACATACAGAAGGGATGGTGCTTTTTCTATGGATCGTCAGCATTTGATTGAGACCGCGTCGGGGAGACGCCAACCGGATATCGTGTTTCAAAACGGAAAATTGATTCAGGTTCTTACTGGTGAAATCGTAACGGGGGATATTGCTGTATGCGACGGCACCATCGCCGGTGTGGGACGCTATGATGGACCCAACACTGTGGATCTGGAAGGGCGCTATGTGTCCCCGGGTTTTATTAACGCCCACTGCCATGTAGAATCCTCCATGGCGTTGCCGGAGATCTACTGTAGGGAGGAGGTGCGCTCCGGCGTTACTACCATCCTCACCGATCCCCATGAGATCGCCAATGTAGCAGGTGCAGCCGGCATCCAGTTCATGCTGGATCGCTCGGAGAATCTCCCTATTCCTTATGACGTGCAGGTTCCTTCCTGCGTCCCCGCTACGCCGTTGGAACACGCAGGCAGCATCTTAAAGGCGGGCGATCTAGAGCAATTTTTAAACCATCCCCGTGTTACCGGTCTAGGTGAGATGATGGATGCAAGCGGCGTTTTGCAATGCCGCCCGGATGTGATGGAGAAGCTGGCCCTGTTTCAGGGAAAGATCCTAGACGGCCATCTTCCCTCAACCTCTCCGCAGCTGCTGCAATCCTATTGTGCGGCGGGTATCGAGACCGATCATGAAAGCGTCACCTTTGAGGAAGCCAGAGCCAAGCTCCGCGCGGGCATGGCCGTGCTCATTCGAGAGGGGAGCGGGAGCAAGAATCTACAAGACATTGTCAAAGGAGTGGTAAAGGAAGGGCTGGATACAACGCGTTTGGCTTTCTGCACCGATGACAAACATCTGCTGGACATTCATAAGGAGGGAACCATTCGGCTGTGCATTCAGATGGCCATTCAACTGGGTATGAATCCTATGACAGCCTATCAACTGGCCACCATTAATGCAGCCCGTATCTATGGGTTAAAGGGGATCGGGGCTATTGCCCCTGGATACCGAGCCGACCTAGTGGTGTTAGACAACTTAGAGGATGCGACGGTACAAAATGTCTATTTCGGCGGCGTACCCTTCCGCCACAGCTATTCCGGTAAGCATCGGGCATTCGGTTCGTCTGCCTGCATTGGGAGAATACTCCTTTGCTCTGCCGGATCAAAAGCGGTACAGCGTGATCCGGATGGTGGAAAATCAGATCATCACCCAAAAAATAGAGCTGACCAAGGAAGAGGCGCAACGGCTCCTAAAAGAAAAGAAACTTCTTAAAATCGTCGTTGTAGAACGCCATCACGCCACTGGACACATCGGAGTAGGGCTTTTGGACAATTACGGTTTGAAAAATGGGGCTATCGCCACCACTGTGTCCCACGATTCCCACAACTTAATTTTGGTGGGGGACAACGACAAGGACATGCTTCTAGCGGCCCGGGAACTGGATCGAGTCCAAGGCGGCTATACCTTAGTCCGTGAAGGAAAGGTACAAGCTACCTTGGAACTTCCCATTGCAGGGCTGATGTCCAATGGCGAACGCCAACAACTAACGGACAAAATTAGAGAATTAACCCATATCGCGTATTCCATGGGCGTTAATGCCAATATGGACCCCTTTATTGCCCTCAGCTTTTTGGCGCTACCGGTGATTCCCGAGATTCGCATTACTGATTTGGGACTTGTAGAGGTAAAGTAAGAAACAAGGTGGCTTTCACTTACGATAGATTCTAAAAAAATCCTCATTGCTCATGGTGAAAGCCACCCTATTAACATTAACAAAATCTTATGATATTGAAAAAACAATTCTGAAAATGAAATAGAAAGGATAGATAACTCAAAAAATCATATGTTTATTATTATATATAAATTATATTATTTTTTATATAGGATAATTACAATAAAATTTATGTCCATTTATATAAAGTGCAATGTGCATGACATTTAATTCTTTTCAATTTAATATTTTGACATAACCTTGACTTTAAAGAGAATTTGCTTTATCATCTTTTGTGGAAATAGTTTATATATTTAGTTTGATGCGCTTGCTTTTTGGATATATAATATGGTTAAGAAGGAGGGTTAAAAAATTTATTTGTATCCAATAAAGGACGCAAGAAATAAAAAGGAGAGGACATCATAATGAGGAAGGCAGCCAAAAAAGCCCTTTCGATGGCGTT
>CALCVR010000291.1 GCA_937905915.1 uncultured Eubacteriaceae bacterium | reverse complement strand
CGTCATTGCGCTGTATGCAGTGCTGATGCTGGCGACAGGGCTTGTCACAGCCAAAAAGGCGGACAGCATCGAGAATTTCACAGTGGGCGGACGTAATGCAGGCGCTTGGATCACAGCGCTTTCTTATGGAGCTACTTATTTTTCCGCTGTGGTAATGATCGGTTACGCTGGCAATTCCGGATGGAATTTTGGCTTTTGGGCTGTACTGATCGGCGTCGGTAATGCCTTGATTGGATCGATGTTAGCTTGGTTTATTCTAGCCAGACGTACTCGTGAAGTCACCCAACGGCTTAAAATCACCTCAATGCCTCAGCTGTTTGAAAAACGGTACCAGTCCAAAAATATGAAGATTTTTTCGGCTTTGATTATTTTTGTCTTCATGATCCCCTATTCAGCCTCAGTTTACACTGGTCTAGGTTATCTCTGTGAGCAAGTGCTCCATATTCCCTATGAGGTATGTACCGCTATCATCGCCATCGCCGCCGCCATTTCCTTAGTACTGGGCGGATATCTGGCGACCTTAAAGGCTGATTTTGTTCAAGGCCTCATTATGATTGTAGGTGTCGTAATCCTCTTAGCGTATATGACGTTCCATGCCCCAGTCAACGGCGTGGAAGGACTTACCGAAATTTGGAATAAGATGAAGGATGCCGGGATCGCTTACATGGATGGCGCGCAGACTAAGAATCTTATTGCTCTGATTTTGCTTACCTCCATCGGAACTTGGGGACTTCCTCAAATGATCCACAAATTCTACGGCATCAAGGATGACGGAGAAGTCAAACGCGGCACTATTATCTCTACGTTTTTCGCCCTGCTTATCTCCGGCGGCGCTTACTACATCGGTTCTTTGTCCCGAGCTTTTATGGATTCCCCTCCTCTTACAGCCAGCGGCGCTCCGGACTTCGACGCCGTCGTCCCCACCATGCTGATGGACTCTACCCTTCAGCTTCCCACCTTGCTTTTGGGAATCGTTCTAGTCCTGATTCTGTCGGCTTCGGTGTCCACCCTTTCGGGGCTTACTCTTACCTCGGCTTCGTCGGTATCTATGGATCTGATCCATGGGACGTTGGCTCCCAACATGAGCAAAAAAAATACATTGCTGCTCACCCGGATCCTGTGTTTTGCTTTTATTGTATTTTCCTATGTGGTGGCCGTTTTCAAGATCGACGCCATTATTAATTTAATGTCCTTTTCCTGGGGAGCGATTGCCGGCAGCTTCCTGGCCCCATATCTTCTTTCCCTCTACTGGAAGGGCATGAACCGGGCCGGCGCTTGGGCCGGTATGGCAGGTGGATTGATCCTATGCATTGGTCTTAATCTCATCGACGCCATTCCTATTATGATAGACACTGGTGTGTTTAAGCTCCCTAACGCCCCCATTAACGGCGTCATTGCCATGGCCGGGTCTATGGCGTTGAGCATTGTGGTCAGCTTGGTAGCACGTTCCCTCAAATGGAAGAGCGCGGAGCAAAATGACGCTTTTTATGTAAAATCCGCCGATCCCCAGTAATTCTTAGCATTTCAAACAAATAGGTTCTTGAAAAAAGTCGAAAAGTATGGCAAAATAGGACTAATATAGTTTTTTAAATACCTGTGCTTTTGAAAAAGGACCAATATGGATATTTTATAATTTTGTTGTAGGATCAAGGTATCTTTGCCTTGGTCCTACAACCTTGATTTTAACGATAAAATGAGGTGCTTACATGTTTTGGCAAAAAGACTTGGAAACAATGCCTCGCCCTAAGCTGGAGGAATTGCAGCTGGAACGGCTGCGTTGGATTGTGGACTACTGTATCCGCAATGTCCCCTTCTACGCGAAGAGGCTGGGTGAAGCCGGCGTAACCGCCGAAAAAATTAAAACATTGTCCGATATCCAGTATATCCCCTACACCAACAAAACGGATATTCGCGACAATTATCCCAACGGCCTTTTTGCCGTCCCCATGAGCAAAATCGTCCGGATCCACGCTTCTTCCGGTACCACTGGAAAACCCACCGTCGTGGGCTATACCAAAAACGACCTCAACAACTGGGCCGATCAAATTGCACGGCTGGCTACGGCTGTGGGCGTCACAGCCGAAGATGTTTTCCAAATTTCCTTTGGCTATGGATTGTTCACCGGCGCTCTGGGCCTCCATTACGGTTTAGAGCGCATCGGCTGCGCTGTGATCCCCGCATCGGCTGGAAACACCCAGAAACAGCTTATGATGCTGCGGGATATGAAGGTCACAGGCCTGGTGTCTACCCCCTCTTATGCTTTATATATGAGCGAATGCGCTTTGGAAGGCGACGAGCCCATGAGCGACTATCATCTACGCATTGGCCTCTTTGGCTCGGAGGGCTGTACGCCTGAAATGCGTAGCCAGATTGAAAAAAATTGGGGACTTTTTGCCACCGATAATTATGGACTCAGTGAACTGATGGGCCCCGGTGTGTCAGGCGAATGCGAGATGCGGCAAGGCCTGCACATTGCAGAGGACCATTACTATCCGGAAATTATCGATCCTGTTACCCTCCAGCCCAAAGCCCCGGGCGAACAGGGAGAATTGGTGGTTACAACCCTAACTAAAGAGGGATTCCCCATGCTGCGTTACCGCACTAAGGACATTTCCCGCCTCAATTACGAACCTTGTGCATGCGGACGTACCCACTGCCGTATGGATAAAGTGACGGGCCGTACTGACGATATGTTGAAGATCCGCGGCGTCAATGTATTCCCCTCTCAGGTGGAAAGTGTCCTCATTGGCATGGAACACATCGGTCCTCACTATCAGCTGGTAGTCCGCCGGGAAGGCTTTGCCGATACCTTGGAAGTCAAGGTGGAACTTATCAACGGCGCGCTGCTGGAAAGCTACAGCGAGCTTGAAAAGTTACAGCGAAAGATTCACGATCAACTCAAGAGCGTTTTGGGCATTGAGACTAAGATCAGCTTGGTGGAACCCAAGACATTGGAACGATTCCAGGGTAAGGCAAAACGAATTCTTGACCTGCGTGGGGAAAACAGTTTAAAATAAAAGATAAAGTCAAAAAAGGAGGCTTGCTACCCAAATATGCGGTAGGCCGCCTTTTGATGTGAGATTAGATGATAATCGGAGGTACCTATTGTGAAAAAATTAATGCTTGGTAACGAAGCGGTAGCTCGTGGATTGTACGAAGCGGGATGCCGGGTCGTGTCCAGTTATCCTGGAACTCCCAGTACGGAAATTACCGAATTCGCCGCCACTTATGATGACATGTACAGCGAATGGGCTCCCAATGAAAAGGTTGCGATGGAAGTGGCCATTGGTGCGTCGGTAGGCGGTGCACGGTCTTTCTGCGCTATGAAGCATGTAGGCCTCAACGTAGCGGCCGACCCGTTGTATACCGCTTCCTACACCGGCGTCAATGCCGGTATGGTCATCGCAGTGGCCGATGATCCCGGCATGCACTCCTCCCAGAACGAGCAGGATTCCCGTCATCACGCTATCGCTTCTAAAGTTCCCATGCTGGAACCGTCAGATTCGGCGGAATGCTTGGCTTTTGCCAAACTGGCCTACGAAATCAGTGAGCAGTTCGACGTCCCCTGTATGCTGCGCCTTTCCACCCGTATTTCCCACTCCCGCAGTTTGGTGGAGACATCGGATCGTCAGGAACTGGAGCTGAAAGAATACAAAAAAGATCCTCAGAAATACGTTATGATGCCAGCCATGGCCCGCGGCCGCCATGTTGTGGTGGAGGAGCGCACCAGAAAGCTTACCGAATGGGCAGAAACCGCTTCCATCAACCGTGTGGAGATGGGTGATACCCGCATCGGCATCATTACTTCCGGCGCGTCCTATGATTATGCCAGGGAGGCCTTGGGAGACAAAGCTTCTTATTTAAAATTGGGTATGGTCAATCCCCTGCCGGTAGAGTTGATCCGCAACTTTGCAGCTCAGTGTGACACGGTTTATGTCGTGGAAGAGCTGGAC
>CALCVR010000290.1 GCA_937905915.1 uncultured Eubacteriaceae bacterium | reverse complement strand
TTGCCAGCAATGAACGTTTTGTGGTTTTCATGGGGATCTCCTCCTTGTGTTTTATCTGTTAGGAAGAAAGCGTTCGCAGGCAGCTTCTTCCTTAAGATCTGATGTTATCTCTTACCGGACGCGGCTGAGTAGTTTTTGGATACGGTCAGACGGATTGAGCAAAGCGCTGATGGACATATCATGATTAAGCGTATCGATAATATAGGCGATATATTTGGACATATCCACCTCGCAATACCATTTGCGTTGCAACAGTTCGGGAGTACGATACACTAAATTAGTGGTGAACACCTTTTCAATAATGCCCTTTTGGTAAGCCTCGTCAAAACGCTCCAAGCCTTCGCAGAACAAACCGAAGGAAGTGCAAATAAAAATACGGCGGGCTTTCAGATACTTCAGGCGAGCTGCGATATCCAATACTGAGTCTCCTGAGGAGATCATATCGTCTACAATGATAATATCCTTGCCCTCAACCGAAGCGCCCAGGTACTCATGAGCCACGATGGGGTTACGGCCGTTAATGACCACCGAATAATTGCGGCGCTTATAGAACATACCTAAATCCAGGCCCAACACCGACGAATAGTAAATGCAGCGGTTCATTCCACCTTCGTCGGGGGAGATGACCATCATGTGTTCCGGATCCAATTTCAGATCAGGAACATTGTTGATCATAGCCTTGATCATCTGGTATGCTGTTTTCACATTTTCAAATCCGCCAAAGGGAATGGCGTTTTGTACACGGTCGTCATGGGCATCAAAAGTAATGATATTGGCAACGCTTGCGTTATTGAGTTCCTTCAGAGCCATGGCGCTGTCCAGCGATTCCCTGGATGTACGCTTATGTTGACGGCCTTCATACAGCATGGGCATAATGACGCTGATACGGCGCGCCTTTCCTCCCACCGCCGCAATAATCCGTTTGAGATCCTGGAAGTGATCGTCCGGGCTCATAGGGACTTCCTGTCCGTACATCTTATAAGTACATCCGTAATTAAAGCAATCCGACAAAATAAACAGGTCGTGGCCCCGCACCGACTGTTTAATGACACCCTTGGCCTCACCGGTACCAAAACGGCAGCACTCGGTTTTAATTTCATAGGAATCCCTTTGATAACCGGAAAAAGCAATGGTAGTCTTGTGTTCGCTTTCCCGCTCCTGCCTCCATTGGACAATGTAATCGTTGATTTTATCCACCATATCCTCGCATCCGCGCATGCTGATAATGCCCAGAGTTCCTACTGGAATGGTTTGAAAATCATCATTATTACTTGGCATACATGATCCTCCTCCATATTGGATAACGTGACGTTCGACATATTCTAGTTTATTTTACCCTATTCATCTAGTTTTTGCAATTGTTTTTGCCGGCTAATCTGGTAATCCCTTCGGTTTTTCCCTCTAGATGCAAATGATGGTAAATGTTGTGTCGCTGTCCGTGTACTTTCACTGAAATCTTAAGGGATTTCTCTTTGTATGTTAAGCATATCTTGATCTAAATAAAAATCCCCCGGCGTAGCCGGGGGTATTTCATATGCGGGCAAAGCCCTA